>NVTX01000009.1 GCA_002401735.1 Methylophilaceae bacterium
AAAGATAGACTCTAACCCCCCAGCACCACCCAGCAAATGGCCTGTCTTCGATTTGGTTGAATTAACAACCAAATTATATGCATGATCACCAAATGTGGCTTTAATGGCATGTGTTTCATTCGTATCGCCTAGTGGTGTCGATGTGCCGTGTGCATTCATATAGCTGATTTGATCAACATTAACGCCTGCGTTCTTCAAAGCATTAACCATAGACCGACGTGGGCCATCCATATTTGGTGCTGTCATATGGTGTGCATCAGCACTCATGCCATAACCAACTAATTCTGCATATATTTTAGCGCCGCGTGCTTTCGCATGCTCATATTCTTCTAGCACCATGACACCAGCGCCCTCACCCATCACAAAACCATCACGGCCAGTATCCCAAGGGCGACTTGCTGTTGTTGGATCATCATTGCGCTTAGATAGTGCTCGCGCTGCAGCAAAACCACCGACGGAGAGCTCTGTAATTGCAGCCTCAGCGCCACCGGCAACCATAACATCAGCATCACCATATTCAATCATGCGTGCTGCATCACCTAAACAGTGCGTRCCTGTTGTACARGCTGTAACGATGGCTACATTTGGGCCTTTCAAGCCAAGCAAGATGCTTAAATTACCTGAAATCATGTTGATGATCGTGCCAGGAATAAAGAAAGGTGAGATTTTTCGAGGCCCACCGTCATCGTAGCTATCATTGCAGCTTTCAATGGTGCCAAGCCCACCAATGCCAGAACCGATTTCTACACCGATCCGTTCCGCATTTTCTTCGGTGACTTCTATACCACTATCTTTAAACGCTTCAATACCCGCAGCCATGCCAAACTGAATAAACTTATCCATACGGCGTGCATCTTTTGCAGAGATATAGTCAGTGACATTGAAGTCATTCACTTCTCCTGCAATTTGACATGTAAAAGCACTCGGATCAAATTTGGTAATACGCGTAATACCAGACTTGCCTGCAATTATGTTTTCCCAAGCCGTTGCTACCCCTGTTCCAACAGGAGAAACGACGCCTAAGCCTGTAATAACAACTCTACGTTTAGACATATTTAGAAATCAGCCCTCTTGCAAGGGCTAATTAGATTGAATTTATTTGAGGTTTGCGYTGATGTAATCAATAGCAAGYTGAACTGTTGTGATTTTTTCTGCTTCGTCGTCAGGAATTTCAGTATCAAATTCTTCTTCTAAAGCCATCACCAACTCAACAGTATCGAGTGAGTCCGCTCCTAAATCATCAACAAATGATGATGCGTTCTTTACGTCAGCTTCGTTTGAACCTAATTGTTCACATACGATTTTTTTTACACGTTGTTCGATGTCAGACATCTATTTACCCCTTTGATTGAAAATTAGCTATCAGCTAAGTGCGTATTCTAGCAAAACTCTGCAGGAATACAAAAAAATAATTTTATACATTACGCCATATACATGCCGCCATTAACGTGAATGGTTTCACCTGAAATGTAGGCTGCGCCTGGAGAAGCTAAGAAGGCAACGGTTGCCGCAATCTCATTGACACTGCCCAAACGGCTTAATGGGATACGCGCTAGCATTTGTTTTTTGATGTCTTCTGGCAACGCAGCAGTCATATCTGTTTCAATAAAACCAGGTGCAACACAGTTGACGGTAATGCCTCTGCTACCAACTTCAGAGGCTAATGACTTGGTAAATCCTGCCATCCCCGCTTTTGCTGCGGCATAGTTTGCTTGTCCGGCATTACCCATGTGACCAACAACGCTAGAAATACTGATAATTCGCCCTGTTCTCGCCTTCATCATTGGGCGTAAAACCGCTTTACTCATGCGGTATATTGAACTTAGATTAGTTGAAATAACGTCTTCCCATGCTTCATTAGACATGCGCATCAGCAGCGTATCTTTCGTGATGCCTGCGTTGTTTACTAACAGACTTACCGTGCCAAATTGATCAGACACTTCTTTTAATACAGCGTCAATTTGTTCTACATTGTTTACATTAAGTGCAATGCCCTTACCTTTAACACCCGCTTCTTTGAGCGCTGCTGTAATTTTTTCAGCACCGGATGTTGAGGTGGCAGTGCCAATAACGACAGCACCTTGCTGACCTAATGTTTGTGCAATAGCAGCACCAATGCCGCGACTTGCCCCTGTAACTAATGCGATTTTATTTTCTAATAACATGTTAAAACCTTTTAATAATCAATTGGTTTATGAGTTGAATGCTGCAACAGCGTCTACACTGACCAATGCAGTGCATGGCAGTTCTTTAACGATTCGTTTTGTTAAGCCCGTCAGTATTTTACCTGGGCCGCATTCAGCAGCTTTATTCATTTTCATTTTGTGCATGTACTGAACGGTTTCCACCCAACGAACGGGTGAATGAAGCTGACGCACTAATGCGCTTTTAATCTTATCTGGGGCATCATAAGCAACCACATCTGCATTTTGGATGATAGGTATTTTTGGTGCGCTAATTTGAACATTTTTTAAATATTCCGCTAATTTTTCTGCCGCAGGCATCATTAAAGAGCAATGAGACGGCACGCTAACAGGCAATAGTAATGCACGCTTAGCACCTTTTTCTTTTGCTAGCACCATGCCGCGTTCAACCGCCGCTTTATTACCTGCAATCACCACTTGGCCCGGTGAGTTCAAATTAACAGGCGCTAATACTTCGCCTTTAGCGCTTTCTTCGCAAACAGCATTGACCGTTTCGTCATCTAAACCCAAAATTGCGGCCATTGCCCCGACCCCTTCAGGTACGGCACTCTGCATGACTTCAGCACGGAATTTAACTAATGGGATAGCATCTGCAAACGAGATGGCCTCAGCTGCAACGAGTGCTGTGTATTCGCCTAAGCTGTGGCCTGCCATATATTCAGGCACCGCACCCTTCATAGTTTGGTAAACACGCCATGTCGCTACACCAGCCGTCAACATTAATGGCTGCGTGTGTTGCGTTTGGTTAAGCAAAGTATTTTCCTCTGTCACCATCTGCCAAAAATCAACACCTAATGCATCTGAAGCTTCGGCAAACGTATCTTTAATGAGGGCGATGCCGTCAAAGCCACTCATCATGCCAACCGATTGAGACCCTTGACCAGGGAAGAATAGTGTTATTTTATCCATAATTTACCTTAACAAACCAATATAATAAATTGATTATATTGGTTTTTAATTAATATCTTACCAATGCAGAGCCCCAAGTGAAACCACCACCAAACGCCTCCATCAGAAGCACTTCTCCACGTTTAATGCGTCCATCGCGTACGGCTGTATCTAAAGCCAATGGGATTGAAGCTGCGGAGGTGTTGCCATGTTTATCAACAGTCACGACAACTTTATCCATGCTCATATCTAATTTTTTGGCTGTTGCTTGCAAAATGCGTACATTTGCTTGGTGAGGAACCAACCAATCAATATCTGACTTCTGCATATTATTTGCAGCCAATGTTTCATCGACTATTTGATCTAGTGTATTCACAGCCATTCTAAATACAGCACTACCCTCCATCATGACCGTATCGGTACCATTGTCTTTACGAGGTACATGTAACATTGTCTCAAAATTTCCATCTGCATGGATATGTGTTGAGATAACACCCTGCTCTTGCGATGCTTGCAGAATAATGGCGCCAGCACCATCGCCCCACAAGATGCAATTACTTCTATCGGTGTAATCCGTGATGCGGGAGAATGTATCGGCACCAATCACCAACACACATTTACTAGCACCTGCTTTAATAAAGTTGCTTGCTATGCTTATTCCATAAACAAAGCCGCTACAGACCGCCTGAATATCAAATGCTGGGCAATTTGAAGCGCCAATCTTTTTTTGCACCATGGTGGCAACACTAGGAAATATTTTGTCCGGTGTTGTTGTGGCTACAATAATAAGATCAATTTCATCAACATTAATGCCTGCACTTTCAATGGCATTTTTGGCTGCCGCTGTCGCTAGATCACTCGTTAACTCATCAGGCGCTGCAATATGGCGCTCACGGATGCCTGTGCGTGTAAAAATCCATTCATCAGTTGTATCAACCATGGTCTCTAAATCTTTATTAGAGAGTATTTTTGTGGGTAAGTAGCTGCCAGTGCCAGCAATTCTTGAATGCGTCATATTGTTAGTCTACTTGCTTTCGTTGTTCAAAGTCGTTCCATTTGCTGAGTTTGCTTGAATATGTTCAATTTCCAATTGCTCAGTAATGCGCTTTAAAACACCATTTCTCGCCTCGTCAATCGCGACATGGATGGCATGATAGAAACCAAAGTCATCTGCACCGCCATGGCTTTTAACAACAATACCGCGTAAACCAAGGAAACTTGCTCCGTTATAACTACGCGGGTCTAGTCGTTTTTTAAATCGATTAAGCACTGGCATGGCAGTAATCGCCATCAATTTAGTTACCCAGTTCTTCTTGAATTCTTGCGTCAAAAACTTGCCCATCATATGTGCTAAGCCTTCTGTTGTTTTCAGCGACACATTGCCGACAAAACCATCACAGACAACGAGGTCGGTCGTACCTTTGAAAATATCATCCCCTTCGATGTTGCCATAGAAGTTAAGATGACTTTCTCTTAGCAATTCGCCAGCCCTTTTAACAACCGCATTCCCTTTAATATCTTCTGAACCAATATTAAGTAGGCCAATGGTTGGATTTGGTTTGTGCTGAACACAGCTCACTAACATTGCCCCCATAACCGCAAACTGTAATAATTGCTCAGCGGTACAATCCGCATTTGCTCCTAAATCAAGCATATAGGTGCCGCCTGTTTCAGAAGGTAAAGCAGAAGCAATCGCAGGCCGATCAATGCCCGGCAATGTTTTCAAGACAAAGCGTGCTGTCGCCATTAGTGCGCCAGTATTGCCGGCGCTAACACAGGCGTTTGCTTCACCACTTTTAACAAGATTAATGGCAATACGCATGGATGAATCTTTTTTGTTCTTAAGCGCGCTCTGAGGAGACTCGTCCATCAAAATCACTTGGCTTGCATGGTGTATGCGTAACCGTGGGGTCGTTGTTGCTTTATGTGCTTTTAGCTCTGCCTGTATCGCGTCTTCCAAGCCGACTAAAACAATGTTTAGCTGGCTGTCTTCTGCCAAGGCTTTCAAGGCTGCCGGGACTGTAACGTGAGGGCCATGATCGCCGCCCATTGCATCAATTGCTATTGTGATATCCATTGCTATTACCTATTACTTGAATTGGGGAATGCATTTCGCATGTGATGACACCGATCTTGCCAGTGTTGGCATGTGCTCATGTCACACATAGAAACGCCGCGCTATACAAATAGTCGCGGCGTACTAATGTAATTAAAAATTGTTTCAATTTTAATTACGCCAATAACGAATTACTCGCCTTTGGTAGACATCACCTTACGTCCACGGTAAAAACCACTAGGACTTACGTGGTGACGTAGATGCGTTTCGCCTGTTGTAGGCCCAACTGCCAAAGGTGGATTCCCTAAGGAATCGTGTGAACGGTGCATGCCACGTTTTGAAGGTGACTTTTTGTTTTGCTGAACTGCCATGCTAATGCTCCAAGCTGTAAATTAATTTCGCTACAATACGTTTCAAATAGCTAATCCGCAATGATAATCTATTTCTGGCGCCTCTGCAAACCAAAACACACAATATTGCATGGTTTTACGATGAAAAGCGGCCTATTTAACCAACCCTTTCAACACAGCAAAAGGGTTGTGCTTTTCACCACTTTCTTGCTTCGTTGGCTTACAGGCATGTGAATGTGTCGGCGCCAAAGGGACAGCCATCAGCAATTCGTCTTCTATTAGCGCGCTTAAATCCATTTCTCTAGATGTCTCAACCCAATCAAAATCATCACCAGCTTCAATGCCATCAGGTTCAGATTCGTTGACAACATAATGATGGGCAAGCGTTAGCGCAAGCGGCATTGGCTCTAAGCAACGTTGGCAAATGACCGATAATATAGTATCAATCTTTAAATGTAAGCTGGGAAGATGAAATTTTGTAACGGATCCAACCAAGGCGTATTGGATGCTTTGGGTATTGCTGTCGCCTTGGCTAAGCATATCTGCGAGTCTTTTACAGTCGTTAGCCGATATTTCTCCAGATAGTTTTCCCTGACTTTTTGCTACTTCCAGATTGTTGATCAATATAGGTTTCATTTGGTTTGTGCGTACTCTGTGATATCAATTAAAAGGGATTTTACTCGCTTTAGTGTTTTGCAGAAAGGGTCTGCGTGATACAATCCAACGGTTAGAAAGTCAAAAATAAGGCGTTAGTGTGTTCAAAAAAATTCTTGTAGCAAATCGGGGGGAAATTGCTGTTCGTATCGTTCGTGCATGCTCCGAGATGGGCATTAAGTCAGTCGCCATTTATACAGATGCAGACAGGCGAGCATTGCATGTAAAAAAAGCAGATGAGGCATACAGCCTAGGTTCCGACCCTGTTGCCGGATACTTAAATGCGCATAATATCGTTAATATTGCGACGGCTTCAGGCTGTGATGCACTGCATCCTGGATATGGTTTTTTATCAGAAAACCCAGAACTAGCAGAGATATGTGCCAAACGTGGCATTGCTTTTATTGGCCCTAGCGGTGCTGTCATTCGTCAAATGGGTGACAAAATTCAAGCCCGCACCGCGATGACAAAAGCAGGTATCCCCTGCACCCCTGGCAGTGACCGTAACTTAGCTAATTTAGACGAAGCGGTGGCGCTTGCTAAAAAAATTGGCTACCCCGTCATGCTTAAAGCAACCAATGGTGGTGGTGGTCGAGGCATTCGTCGCTGCGATAGTGAAAAAGAGCTATTAGGCAATTATGACCGCGTCATTTCAGAAGCAAGCAAAGCATTTGGTAAGCCAGAAGTCTTTTTGGAAAAATGTATTGTTAATCCCAAGCACATCGAAGTGCAAATACTGGCTGACAGCAAAGGGAATGTCATCCACTTATTTGAGCGCGACTGCTCAATTCAACGCCGCAATCAAAAACTGATTGAAATTGCCCCGTCACCACAACTATCAAAAACGCAACGTGAGCATATTGGYAACTTGGCGGTAAAAGCAGCAAAAGCRGTTGGYTAYAGAAATGCTGGYACGGTAGARTTTTTGCTSGATGTCGATAATCGTTTCTACTTTATGGAAATGAATACRCGTTTACAAGTTGAACATACCATTACTGAAGCCATYACTGGCGTSGATATYGTRCAAGAGCAGATACGTATCGCTTATGGTCTTGCATTACGTTAYAAACAAAGTGAAATTTCGTATCGTGGCTTTGCGATGGAATACCGCATTAATGCAGAAGATCCTAAAAATGATTTTCTACCGAGTTTCGGTAAAATCACACGCTATTATTCGCCAGGCGGGCCAGGCGTTCGTGTTGATGCAGCCATTTATACTGGCTACGTTATCCCGCCTTATTACGATTCAATGTGTGCAAAACTAACCGTTTGGGCACTAGACTGGGAAAGCGTTATTGAGCGAGGCAAACGCGCCTTAGAYGATATGGAAGTCTATGGTGTTAAAACAACGATCCCCTATTACAAAGAAATTATGAATCACGAAGAATTCCGAAAAGGGGAATTTAATACAAGCTTTGTAGAGGCACATCCAGAGCTAACCAATTATGCAGTAGAACTACCCCCAGAGTTGATAGCCGCCGCCATATCGGCCGCTATCGCAGCACACAATGGCATTTAATTATTAAAGAGTTATAACGATGAATAAAATTAAGATTACCGAATTAGTTTTACGTGACGGACACCAATGCATGATTGCGACACGTTTACGTACTGAGGATATGTTGCCAATTTGYGCRAAGCTAGACGATATTGGCTTTTGGTCATTAGAGGCATGGGGKGGTGCAACATTTGACGCCTGTGTGCGTTTTCTAAAAGAAGACCCTTGGGAACGCTTAGCGAAATTACGTAAAGCATTACCCAATAGCCGCATTCAAATGCTATTACGTGGC
Source organism: Methylophilaceae bacterium (assembly GCA_002401735.1). Lineage (GTDB taxonomy): Bacteria > Pseudomonadota > Gammaproteobacteria > Burkholderiales > Methylophilaceae. The sequence goes on from NVTX01000009.1 coordinate 7,943, forward strand.
CAGAACTTACTTGGTTACCGCCATTACTCTGATGATGTTGTACGCGCTTTTGTGCAGAAATCTGCGGACAATGGCGTGGATGTATTCCGTATTTTTGATGCAATGAACGATATGCGCAATCTTAAAGTTTCAATAGAAGCAGTTAAGAAAGCAAAGAAAATAGCCGAAGGCACCATTAGCTACACAACGAGCCCTGAGCACGATGTAGCGCATTTTGTTGAGTTAGCAAAAGAACTTGAGGCGATGGGTTGCGATACCCTTGCAATTAAAGACATGGCTAGTTTATTGACACCGCAAACAACTTCGGAACTCGTAACTGCATTAAAAGGTGCCATCAGCATCCCTATTCACCTACATTGTCATGCAACTTCTGGGTTGGCAAGCTTAAACCTCATGCGTGGCGTTGAGAATGGCGCCGCCATTATTGACACCYGCAACTCAGCCTTTAGTGAGGGTGCAAGCCACCCAACGACTGAAAGCATTATTGCAGCAYTTCAAGGCACAGAATATGACRCGGGTTTAGATATTGGTGCTGTGCAAGAGGTTAGTGAGTATTTCCGTGAAGTGCGCAAGAAGTATTGGCAGTTTGAAAGTGACTTTACCGGTGTGGATACACGCGTGTTGGTGAATCAAGTGCCTGGCGGCATGATCTCGAATCTAAGCAATCAGTTAAAAGAACAAGGTTCTCTAGATAAAATGAATGCCGTATTAGAGGAAATTCCTCGTGTACGCGAAGATTTAGGTTACCCACCACTTGTCACCCCGACTTCTCAAATTGTAGGCACGCAGGCAGTGCTTAATGTATTAACGGGCGAGCGCTACAAAACCATTACCAATGAAGTTAAAAATTACTTTTTAGGGCAGTATGGAAAATCCATCAGCCCGGTCAATGCAGATGTGCGAAAAATGGCCATTGGTGATGCTGAAGTGATGACTTGCCGCCCAGCCGATATGCTTGAACCAGAGATGACTAAATTGGCGAATGATGTTGAACGAATTGCTAAAAATGAAGAAGATGTATTAACTTATGCAATGTTTCCTGATATTGGCGAGGCATTCTTGCAAGAGCGCAATGCCAATTCTCTAGTACCAGAGCCATTGCTATCAAAAGAGGATGTGCATGCCAGCGCGCCTCGCTTTGCCCCAGATGAATTTAATGTCACATTACATGGCGAAACTTTCCATATTAAGTTAACGGGAACAGGGCATGATGGCGAGGAAAAACGCCCTATTTATGTCTCAGTTGATGGTGTGGCTGAAGAAGTGATTGTCGAAACATTAAGCGAGATTGAGCTGACTAGCGGCGGATCAAATGGCGGCGCCAACGTCAAAAAGAAACAATCATCCAAGAGTGGCCGCCCTCGCCCACATCATAAAGGATGTGTAACCACCGCTATGCCAGGTACGATTGTTGATATTAAAGTGAATATTGGTGACAAAGTAGAAGCTGGCGATGCTGTCTTAGTTATTGAGGCGATGAAAATGGAAAATGAAATTCAAGCATCAACCTCAGGTACTGTTGTTGCGTTGAATGTACAAAAAGGTGATAGTGTTACACCAGATGAGTCGCTACTTGAAATACAACCTGAATAATCAGACCGCAATATAATATAAAGTCGACAGGGAGGCCTGTCGGCTTTTTTATTTAATAAATGGATATCTTAAATTAAATATGAAACAAACCCTTATTTTAGCTTCATCTTCCGTTTTTAGGCGTGAGCTATTACAACATCTACAAATTCCTTTCAGCACCGTTTCTCCTCACGTAGATGAAGCGGTTCTTAAAGATGAAAAACCACAAGACACGGCATTAAGATTATCAAAAGAAAAAGCTAAAAAAGTGGGTGCTGAGTACGCTCACGCGCTTATTATTGGCTGCGATCAAGTAGCTACATTAAATGGCGAGCAGCTAGGAAAGCCTYTAAACCACAATAACGCGACGAAGCAGCTACGCGCAATGCGTGGGCAAGAAGTCACCTTCCATAGTGCTTTATGTTTATTTAATGCCGCAACCGGCAACATGCAAGCAGAAGTCGTTCCTTACTTAGTTAAGTTTAGACAGCTCACTGACGCGCAAATCGAAAGCTACCTTGTCAAAGAGCAGCCTTACCATTGTGCCGGCAGTGCCAAATCTGAAGGCTTAGGCATTGCGCTTATGGAAAGCATGGTTGGCGAAGACCCAAATGCGTTAATTGGCTTGCCATTAATCAAACTGATTACCATGCTGCAAAATGAAGGCCTCAATGTAATATAACCATAGCGGTTCTACGTATCACCCCACACCTCATGGAGACTAAGTATGTTTAAACCTCGTTTAGTTTTATTGGCTATCAGCGCCGTCATGTCAATGCCAAGTTTAGCGCTAGATGGTATGACCGAGCACCAAAGCACGTTGAATGATCAACAAAGCGTTGCTGTGACTATCTACAATAGCAACTTAGCGCTCGTTAAAGATGTCAGGACAGTTAAGCTAAACAAAGGATTAAATGCCATTGCGATGCGAGATGTGAGTGCAAAAATTCGCCCAGAAACGGCGCTTTTACGCAGTCTTAGTGCRCCTGGYAGCTTGTCTTTGTTAGAGCAAAATTTTGATTATGACCTACTAAGCCCCGCTAAAATGCTAGAGAAATATGTTGGGAAAACAGTCACTGTTATCAAAACAAATCCTGCCACTGGTCAAGAAAAGTCAGAAAAAGCTACGGTACTTTCGGCCAATAACGGGGTCGTTCTTCGAATTGGAAACCGAATTGAAACAGGCATGCCTGGTAGGATTGTTTATGATGACGTCCCTCAAAATTTACGAGACCGCCCAACGTTAATTACCCAAATCAACAACAAAGGCGCACAAAACCAAACGATAGAGCTAAGTTACTTAACTGGCGGACTTGGCTGGAAGGCTGATTATGTTGCAGCGTTAAACAGTACAGAAGACCGTTTAGACCTATCTGGCTGGGTAACACTTAGCAATACTAGCGGAGCTAGTTATCGGAATGCTAAGTTACAGCTTGTTGCTGGCGATGTTAATCAAGTGCAAAGACGTGCGCGCAGACCAATGGCAAAAAGTATGCGTGGCGATGTGATGATGGCAGAAGCAGCAGCACCGATGTCTGAAGAAGGCTTGCTAGAATATCACTTGTACCGTTTAGACCGCCCGACCACTATTGCCGAAAACCAAACCAAACAAGTGGCCCTRCTCTCGGCTAATAGCATCCCTGTACGAAAATCATTATTGTTACGTGGTGCCGATTATTATTATCGAAGCCAGTATGGATCAATAGGCACTAAGCTGAAGGTCGATGTTTATATTGAGTTTGACAATAAAGAGACTACTAACCTAGGCATGCCATTACCAAAAGGCATTATGCGCGTATACAAACAAGATAGTCAGGGTAATGCACAATTTATTGGTGAAGATGCCATTGATCACACGGCTAAAAATGAAACAATCCGATTAAAACTCGGCAGTGCTTTTGATGTGACCGCAGATAAAAAACAAACCGATTTTAAGAAAACATCAAAAAGAGAATATAAAACCGCCTTTGAAATTACGCTTAAGAATGCGAAGAAAAAACCTGTCATCGTCACTGTGCAAGAACCCATTGGTGGTGATTGGCGCATCCTTTCAGAAAGTGCGCCACATAAAAAGATTAATAGTCACTTAGCACAATGGAAAATTAAAGTGCCTGCCGAAGGGAAAACAAAGCTTACTTATCGAGCGATTGTAAAATATTAATGGCTGATTCTCAATTTGGTACTTTATATTTCATCCCGGTTACCATGGGTGCCGACAATATTAACCAAGTATTACCGCCAGATGTTGTTACGCTAGCGCAAGGCTTGGATGAATTTATTGTTGAAAATGAAAAAACAGCCCGCCATTTTTTAGGTGCCATTAAACACAAAAAACCGATTCGTGAGATTACGCTTAAAACGCTGAATAAACGAACGGAAGATAAAGACCTCTCAAAGCTACTGAGCACGCTGATTACTGGCAAGGACGTTGGCTTAATGTCAGAGGCTGGTTGCCCAGGTATTGCAGACCCAGGGGCAAAGCTAGCAGCATTAGCCCATCAAAAAGGAATCCGTGTCGCACCTTTAGTGGGCCCTAGTTCAATTTTGCTTGGATTAATGGCCTCAGGCCTCAATGGGCAACGCTTTACGTTCTTAGGGTACCTCCCGGCCGATAGGGGCGCACGTATCAAGCAACTTAAAGCGTTGGAGCAACGTGCGAAATCACATAATGAAACGCAAATCTTTATTGAAACGCCCTTTCGCAATCAACACATGCTAGAAGACTTGCTCGGTCATTGTAGTAACGACACCAAACTATGCATTGCTCGCAACATCAGCCTACCTGATGAATATATTGTGACCAAGAAAATTGGTGCATGGAAGCAAGCGACACCACCTGATTTGCATAAAAAACCAACGGTATTTTTACTGTTGGCTTAGCTGTGGGGATATAAAATATTTTTATTCTATTAAAGACTTTCAAGCATTGCACAGGAAGCCAGAGAAACTAAATAATGCTGCGTTTCCAGTAAAAAATCACCATCAAGCCATTTCGAACTTGCTAGCGGATTTCGAGCCTACCTGCATGGTCTGAAACTAGCTAGCAAGGTCTATCAGCTTGCGAACTGGTGCATAACTCCGTCTATGTATCGGTGAAACACCATGTTCTTGTAGCAATGCCATATGCATTTTTGTCGGGTAGCCTTTATGTTTGGCAAAACCATACATTGGATATTGCTTGTCTAAAGCATACAACTCGGCATCTCTTGCTGTTTTAGCTAAAATAGAAGCCGCAGAAATTGCCTGCACTTTACTATCCCCCTTCACAATCGCCTCACAAGGCAGGTTGATTTTAGGGCATTTGTTCCCATCTACCTGTACAAACACTTCTTGAATATCTAATACACGTTCAAACTGTGACTGCAACCTTTCAATTGTACGTTTCATGGCTAACATACTGGCTTGCAGTATGTTGATTTCATCAATTTCTTCCACACTACTGCTGGCTATCGCCCAAGCTAAGGCATGTTGTTTTATTTCGATGGCTAAGGCATCACGCTTTTTCTCAGTGATTTTTTTAGAGTCAGCAAGTCCTTCTATCTGATGGTTAGGATTTAATATGACTGCGGCAGCATAAACGGCACCGGCCAAGGGTCCCCGCCCAGCTTCATCCACCCCACAAATCAACGGGGTCATATGAAAAAACGGCTCATGGCAAATAAGAAAGCACGACTTCAGCCGATTTCTTAGCCGAGTCTTGTTTTAATGTGCGATGAATCTCAGTGAAGACTTCTCTGATCTCTTTTAAGTTCTTTTTGTCTTTCAGCATTTCATTCATTTTTTCAGTCAGCTTCTCTGGTGTCGCATCGTGCTGCAACAACTCGGGCACGACAAACCTGTTTGCCAACACATTAGGCAGCCCAACATAAGGTAAATAATGCATGGGTTTAAGCAACCACCAACTTATTTTTGGCATACGATAGGTAATAATCATTGGCCGTTTCAGCAACGCCGCTTCCAATGTGGCGGTCCCTGAAGCAACAATRACRAAATCCGCAGATTCCATTGCCTCATGTGCATGACCAAATAGCAATTGCATATTGAGCCCATTTGGCGCGTTTTTTGCGATTGCCTGCTCGAACAAATCGCGTGTTTCACGAGTAATGAGCGGCACTAAAAATTTAGCGCCTTTGTGATAATGGCTCATCAACGCTGCTGTTTGCACCAAAAGATCCGCATGCTGTTGCACTTCTGACTGGCGGCTACCTGGAAGTAAAGCGACAATAAACTCATCCTTATCAAGCTTCAGCGTCGTTCTTGCTGCTTGCTTATTAGGCCTAATCGGCAATTCATCGGCAAGCGGATGTCCAACAAACGTGACCGGCATATTAACGGCTTCATATAAAGCAGGCTCAAATGGGAACAGTGCCAACATATGGGTAACAGCACGTTTTATTTTTCGGATACGGCCACCACGCCATGCCCAAATCGATGGGCTCACGTAATGAATGGTCGGAATGCCGCGTTTCTTTAATTGATGCTCTAACCAAAAATTAAAATCTGGGGCATCAATACCAATAAAAACGTCAGGCTTCGCTTCTAGAATTTGCTTGAGTAAACTTTTCCGCAGCTTTAACAAGCCAGGTAAATGTTTGATTACTTCAAAGTAACCACGAACCGATAGCTTTTCTATTGGGAAAAGTGTCTTTGCACCTTCCCGCATCATTTTTGGGCCCGCAATGCCAAAGAACGTTAAATCGCTGCGCTCTTTATTGAGTGCAGTAATTAAATGGCCTCCAAGCAAGTCCCCTGAGGCTTCTCCAGCCACAATTGCAATTTTTGGCATACGATTACTTTTTTTAGCGGACGATCCCGCGTGTTGATAGATTAAGGAAGTCTGATAATGGTTGAATCTTGTCACATTGCGCATGCATCTCTGCTATCGCTATTTTTGCTTCTGCAAAACTTAAACCTTGTCGGTATAACATTTTGTAGGCACGTTTAATATATGTGATTTCATCTGTGGTAAATCCGCGCCTTCTTAAGCCTTCGGCATTAATGCCGTGCGGCTTTGCATCATAACCACCGCCGGCAGTAACATACGTTGGAACATCTTTAAACACAACGGAACCAGCCGCAGTAATCACGTGTTCGCCAATTAGACAAAACTGATGGACTAAAGTATAACCGCCAAGAATCGCATAATCATGAATATCGACATGACCAGCTAATGTGGCATTATTGGCCAAAATAGTATTGTTTCCGACGTTACAGTCATGCGCAATATGCACATAAGCCATAATCCAGTTATCACTGCCTATTTTTGTCACGCCTTTATCTTGGATGGTGCCGCGATTAAAAGTACAAAACTCACGAATAGTATTATTGTCACCGATTTCTAACGTGGTTGGCTCACCTTTGTACTTTTTATCTTGCGGCTGTTCACCTAATGAAACATATTGAAAGATATGGTTGTTTTTYCCAATCGTCGTTGGCCCTTTAATGACAGCATGACTACCAATACGTGTATTGGCATCAATTTGCACCCCTGCTTCAATAATCGTGTAAGGCCCGACTTCAACGCTACTATCTAATTCAGCTTTAGGATCAATAATTGCGGTTGCGTGTATTTTTTGCATAAATAACTTTAACTTTACTTTGTATACTATTGATCTTTATTAATATTTTTTAAAATACACATCATACTGGCTTCTGCAACCACCTCACCATCCACAGTCGCAACACCATTGTATTTCCAAATCCCTTTTAAAATTCGATCAATTTTAACATTGAGAATGAGTTGGTCTCCTGGCGAAACTGGCTTTTTAAACCGTGCTTTATCAATCCCTGCAAAGTAATAGACAGAATCTTGAGTCGGTTTAATGCCCATTGTTTTGAATGACAGTACCGCAGCAGCTTGCGCCATCGCTTCTACAATAAGTACACCTGGCATGACTGGGAGATAAGGAAAATGACCGGGAAAAAAGGGTTCATTAACAGTCACATTCTTTAACACCGTAATTTCTTTGTTAAGTTCCAAAGAAATGACGCGGTCTATCAGGACAAACGGGTAGCGGTGTGGAAGGTGATCTAATATCTCATTAATATTCATGCTAGTATCAGCGGGTTTAGTCATTTGATGCTTTCTTTGATTTTCTAAATTTTCCTGCAGATTCCAACGCTTTTATTTTATCTGTTAATTGGCTTAAATGGCGAATATTAGCTGCMGTTTTRAGCCATGYACTGTGTTYTTGGRACGGCATAAGGGCAGTATAWGTACCTTCCTTMWGGATTGAYCGCATAATCATACTGCCAGGTGATATCGTGACATTGTCAGTGATACTTAAGTGGCCTAATATCATGGCACCACCACCAAGCTTACAATGCGCGCCAATCACCGCACTCCCAGCAATCCCTACACACCCTGCAATGACAGTATGAGCACCTATATGGCAGTTATGTGCAATCTGAACAAGGTTATCAATTTTCACGCCTTTAGCAATGATGGTATCGTCAATCGCTCCGCGATCTATCGTTGTGTTGGCGCCAATATCCACATGATCATGAATAACAACGCGCCCAATTTGTGGGATTTTAACCCAATGCTTAATGCCATCCGCTCCAGCTTCTTCAGCATAACCAAAACCATCATTCCCAATCACAGCTCCTGAAAAAATATGGCAGTTTTGTCCAATTTGACTACCATGTTTAACTGTCACATTCGCTTCCAGTATAGCGCCATCTCTCAATGTGGAATCTCGCTCAATCACGCAGCCTGCACCAACAACCACACCCTCGCCCAGTACGACACGCGGACCAATGCTGACATGTGCGTCAATGCTACAACTAGTTGGAATAGTTGCAGAAGAATCAATAACAGCACTTTTATGCGTGCCTTTTTCTGCAATGTGGGCAGGGTTTAGTAACTGAGATACTTTAGCAAAGTAGACATACGGGTTGTCAGTAACAATAGTAGGTAAGGTTGTGAGTTTTGCATGCTCTGGTTTTAAAATAACCGCACTTGCTTTTGTTGCACGCAATTGAGCACTGTACTTAGTGTCATTGAGAAAGCTAATCGCACCCACTTGCGCCAAGGCCAAAGAACCAACACGAGAGACCATYTCTTCAGGTTGGCTAGATACTTCACCGCCTAGTTGATCGACTATTTGTTTAAGAGATAAGCTGTTGTGCATAGGGACTAAGCAAGGCTACTTCCCACTTAACAGCTTCAGCACTTTATCAGTAATGTCGATTTTAGTACTCGCGTAAGCAACGCCACCATACATGACTAAATCATAGTTATCCGCTTCAGATACCGTTTTAACAGCGTCATTAATACGATCTTGCAAAATAGATAGTTCTTCATTTTTACGTATATTAATATCTTCACGTAGCTCACGCTGTTTACGTTGAAACTCTATTTTTAAGTTAGAGGCTTTACGTTGTTTGCTGCGTCGGTCAGAATCACTTAGCGTTAGTGCTTCTTTATCTAAGTCAGATTCGATTGCAGCAATTTGTTTTTGCATTTTTTTCAGCTCTAGCGAGCGCGGACTAAACTCACGCTCCAGTTTTTTACCGCTTTCAGCGGTTTGCGGCGCTTCTTTTAAGATTTTATCTACTTGAACATAGCCAACTTTAAGCTCAGCGGCGCTCAGCCCAATAGACATACTCATGATAATTGTAATAAACAGTGCTTTCAACATATTACTCAACTCAAATCTCCAGATAATCAAGTACAAACCATTGGGTTAATAGCATTCTACTATTAAAAACAAACCGCGTTCAAATTTAACTAAAACTGCTGCCCAAATTGAAACTGTAAGGTTTGTGTTTCATCACCCTCTTCTTCATTCAAGGGCTTAGCAAGTACTAATTTCAATGGCCCAAAAGGAGAGAACCAACTTATACCTACTCCGGTACTATATCTCAGGTCACCCGCACTAATTGACTCGTCATCTCCAAACACCCTGCCTGCATCAAAGAACGCACTTAAGCGGAATTGAGATGAGTCTTTGATTAATGGAACAGGAATAAACACTTCAGCATTACCAACGATGCGCGTTGTACCCCCTACCGAGAAATCATTACCTGTCGCAGGGTCTATATCACGCGGGCCAAGCGTCCCGTTCTCAAAACCACGGACAGAGTTAACGCCGCCAGCGAAAAAGTTCTTGAAGAATGGGTACTCCCCATCTCCATAACTATTGGCATAACCTAACTCACCATTTAGCATAAACGTTACATTTTTGAAAACATCTTTAAACCAAGCATGCTTATATTGCAGTTTATAATATTCCAAATCTAAACCAGGCACACTGACTTCTGCCGTTAAGCGTTGTAAGGTGCCTCGGTTAGGGAATAACAGATTATCACGCGAGTCATAAGTCCAGCCAACTTTGACTTGGATAGAGTTTGCATCACATCCTTTGCTGTTTCCGCAGAAGTCTAGGTACTGTTTTGGACTATCACTTTCTAAATCAATGGAAGTAAGATCACCTGTTACACCAATTGAGAAACGGCTCCTCTCAGTGAGCGGCACACCAAAACGCACCCCTAGCCCATATGAAGAACTACTATAAGTACCAATGTTAGATGTCGTTGATGTACCTGTATCCACATCTCTTCGATAGATATCAAAACCGCGGCTAATGCCATCGGGGGTGAAATATGGGTTGGTATAAGAAAGTGAATAGATCGTATTGGTTTTACTTGTATTTAATTGTACATTGACGCGATTTCCTGTCCCTAAGAAGTTCTGCTGACTAACGTTAAAGCCAAGCACAACGCCGTCACTACTGGATAAGCCCGCACCAAACTGCACACTACCTGTTGACTTCTCTGAGACTGAAATATTTAAATCCACTTGATCTGTACTGCCAGGCACAGCTGGCGTCTCGATATCAACATTATCAAAAAACTGTGTACGATCTAAACGTTCTTTAGAGCGTTTAATTTTATCTCCAGCATACCAAGATGACTCTAATTGACGCATTTCACGCCTTAATGCAGAGTCTTTTGTTTTGATATTACCGGTTAGGTTAATGCGGCGCACATAAACGCGACGACCCGGGTCTACAAAAAATGTAAAAGCAGCGGTGCGTTCTTCTTTGTTAATTTCAGGAATAGCGTTCACATTAGCAAAAGCATAGCCCTCGTTACTCAGTCTGTCGCTAATGGCTTTACTGGTTTCCGTTACCATTTGACGGTTAAATGTATCGCCTGCTTTTAGCTTAACAAGTGCTTGCAGTTCCGCTTCTGGCAACTGTAACTCGCCTGCCAACTTTGCGCCACTAACCGTATATTTCTCACCTTCAGTNATATTGACCGTGATRTAAATATCTTGCTTGTCTGGGGAAATCGCCACTTGCGTCGAGTCAACAGCAAATTCCAAATAGCCTTGATTCAAGTAAAAGGACTTCAATGTTTCTAAATCCGCCGTCAACTTTTGCTTGGAATACTGGTCATCTTTATTCCACCAACTCATCCAGTTTGGTGTGGTCAGTAAAAACTCTGTCTGTAACTCTTCCAACGTAAAGACTTTATTCCCAACAATATTGATATCCCGAATTTTGGCAACAGCGCCCTCTTCAATCTCAAACCTCACCGCAACGCGATTACGTTCTAATGGGCTAACAATAGTTCTAACCGTTGCACCATATTTACCTGTCGAAAGATATTGTCGCTTAATTTCTTGTTCTGCACGGTCTAACTCTGATTTGTCAAAAATTAAGCCTTCAGAAATACCGATTTGCTTAAGCCCCTCGGTCATTTTGTCTGAAGGGAAAGACTTATTTCCACTGAATTCTATTTTAGCAATAGCAGAACGTTCTTGAACGGTAACCAGTAAGATGTCACCATCCGCTTCAATCCTGACATCTTTAAAAAATCCGGTGCCATAGAGCGATTTAATCGCACGTGTGGCTTTTTTATCATCCATCGTATCACCGACTTCAACCGGTAAATAATTGAATATCGTACCAGGCTCCGTGCGCTGAAGGCCTTCTACACGGATGTCTTTAACAACAAAAGGTTCTAGGGCTAAGGCATGTTGATGGAACAAAGCGAAAACGAATGCTGAAATAATACGAGGTTTAAACAAATGGCTATCCTGCTACTATTCGGTTGATATCATTGAAAATTGCTAAAGTCATAAGCAAGCCTAGTAATGCGAATCCAATTTTCTGCCCCAAAAGCATGGTTTGCTCAGAGACTGCGGATCCTTTGATAATTTCTGCCATATAATACATTAAATGCCCGCCATCTAAAACCGGTATTGGCAAAAGGTTAAGTATTCCAATACTGATGCTGACTAATGCAATAAACCCAATGAATGCTTTAATACCCAACCCAGCGCTTTCTCCAGCATAGGTCGCAATCGTCACTGGACCACTAATCCCTTTCCAAGAGGTCTTCCCTGTGACCATATACCACATCATTTTCAAGCTGAAAACAGATGTTTCCCACGTTTTACTAACCGCTTTTCCCAAGCTACCCAGGGTTGAATACTGTTTTTTAACTAATATCGCCTCCAGCTGCGCTTTGTCCACCTTTACTGCTGCCCCTATTTTCCCGACATCAACATTGTTTTCTTTCACAGCTTTAGGTGTGACCGTTACGATTAAGGTTTCTTGTTGTCGCGCAATTTTGAATTGCAAATCACGCCCAGCACTCGCCTTAACAACAATGACCACATCCTTCCATGCTTCAGTTCTCACCCCGTCAATACTCAACACTTCATCATCTGCAAGCAACCCAGCCTCTTGCGCTGCACCACCAGGTAGAATCTTTTCAATAACTGGCGGGACGTTTGGTCTAAAAATTCCCATCCCTATTTTTTTAAGAATATGCACCTCAGCATCGTCACCTTGTCCTTCAAGGTTAAGTTTGTGGATATGCAACTCATTGCTTTCGTTCATTGCCGTGATTTCTACGGTTTTATTTTCCAGTGCAGCACCTAAAAGCGCCCAACTAGCTTCGGTCCATGTACTAACTGCTTCGCCATCAATGGACTTAATCATTTCACCTGGTGCAAAGTTAGCTTGTGCAGCAATGCTATTGATCTCAACCTGGCCAATGATGGGGCGCATACCCACAACACCCTGCATAAACAACAGCCAATAAATTAAAATGGCTAGTAGTAAATTAGCTGCTGGGCCGGCAAGCACAATGGCAATGCGCTTGTAAACAGATTGACGGTTGAAAGCACGGGCTAAATCAGTCTCAGAGTAATGTGGTTGAGGCTCAGCAACTGCATCGCCAGCTTCTCTTTCGGCTTTCAACTCATTTTCATCTAACATTTTTACGTAGCCACCGAGTGGAATTGCGGCTAATACAAACTCTGTTTTATCTACGCCAAACGTTTTCCGCCATAATGGCTTTCCAAAGCCAATGGAGAAGCGCAACACTTTAACGCCACACCACCGTGCCACTTGAAAGTGTCCGTATTCATGAATCGTGACGATAACGCCGATAGTAATGATGAAGGCAAAAATAGTTAACAAACGAGCACCTTCGCTTTCAACCTGTTTGGTTCAACATTCGAAGCAATCCAATCATTCGCATATTGTCTTGCTAAACGGTCTACCTCGACTAATTGCTCGATAGAGGCAACTGTTTCAATTGGCGTGCTATCCAATGCAGAAGCGATTAACGCTGAGATACCCGTAAAGCTAATTTGTTCCGTTAAAAAGGCATTCACTGCCACTTCATTTGCTGCATTCAGAATAGTAGCGGCTGTTCCACCAGCATTAAGTGCGTCATAAGCCAACTGCAAACATGGAAAACGTTCCGTATCTGGCGCTTCAAACTCTAGTTTACTAATGCTTAAAAAATCTAACGAGCTCACGCCAGATTCAATACGTGAGGGATAGCCTAAAGCATATGCAATCGGCGTGCGCATATCTGGGTTTCCAAGTTGCGCTAATACACTACCGTCAACATATTCAACCATTGAGTGAATGATGCTTTGCGGATGAACAACAACTTCTATTTGATCTGGCTTGGCATTAAACAGCCAGTGCGCCTCAATCACTTCCAGGCCTTTATTCATGAGTGTCGCTGAGTCTATGGTRATTTTTGCACCCATTACCCAATTGGGATGTTTTAACGCTAGCGCTGGTGTTGCCTGTGCTATTTGTTCTTTAGAGTGCAGCCTAAAAGGCCCGCCAGAAGCCGTCTCCGCCATATCCCATTTACTGACGTCAAGCCCCAGCTGCTCGCCCAGATCAACCGCACCGCTGCCGGACCGACCAAGCGCCCC
>NVTX01000010.1 GCA_002401735.1 Methylophilaceae bacterium
TTGAATACCAAATTTAAAATTGGATTTTTTCCCGGCGTCTTTGCTGGCGGTTTTATCAATGACTTTTTCCCAAAACCACAGCCCATCTTTCAGTGCCAAAAAGACAAGAACACCTTCAGCTGCAGCCGCTGGTATTTCAGGTGCTTTGGAAGGCGTACGTAAAGAAGCTTATACAAAAGGGATGCAAGAAGGGTTCGTAGTTGGCCTTGCAAAAGCAAAAGAGTATGCAGCTAAAGACCAAGCGCAATTTGTATCCATTGCCTCTGCATTTGAAAATGCGCTAGAGATAGCAGATCAAAAGGTTGAAGAAGATATTTTAGGTTTAGCGTTAGACCTTGCTAAGTTAATGCTGAAAACAAAAATTGAGGTTAATCCAGAGGTGATTTTACCCGTAGTCAGAGATGCAATACATTATTTGCCGCATGTTAAAAAGCCCGCAAGAATTATTGTGCATCAAGATGACGCACGTATCTTGCGCGATCAGCTTGGTGAAGAGCTTTCTGAGCAAGTATGGCAAATTCAGGAAGACCCTAATATAGAACGCGGTGGTTGTTTGGTTGAAACTGGTGAGAATCAAATTGATGCAACGAATGCCACGCGCTGGAAAAGAATCAGTGAAGCATTAGCACAATCCAATGATTGGTTATTACCTTGACCACCGAAAATTTACATACGAAACGTTGGCAGAGTTATCTCAAGGATTGTAAAGAGGTGCTTGATATTGTAGAACCTGTCGAAATTGCTGGACGTATCACAAAGCTAACAGGCCTTGTGATGGAAGCTGCGGGAATTAAATTGCCGGTTGGTAGTGCATGCTATGTGCCACTTGAGGGCGGGCGACGCGTTGAGGCTGAAGTGGTTGGATTTGACGGGGATAAACTATTATTAATGCCACAAAGCAGCGTTGATGGTGTGGTGCCAGGGGCTAAGGTCTTTGCATTAGATATAGCTGATGCTTTACCTAAACCGAAGCATAATAATCAACCCCGTAGAAGAGCCTATGACCGTACCAGACACCTTCCTGTCGGTGATGGGCTGCTTGGCCGAGTGTTAGATGGTGCTGGCAATCCATTAGATGGCTTAGGAAAACTTAATACAAAGAAAAGTGCACCGTTAACGGCTAGAAACATTAATCCATTAGAACGGGCCCCGATTGAAGAAGTGCTAGATGTTGGCGTGCGAGCCATTAATAGCATGTTGACGGTCGGTCGTGGGCAACGAATGGGTTTGTTTGCGGGATCAGGCGTGGGTAAGAGTGTGTTGCTAGGCATGATGGCCCGCTATACCACTGCGGATGTGATTGTGGTTGGATTGATTGGTGAACGGGGCCGTGAGGTGCAGGAGTTTATTGAACAAATTCTAGGTGAAGAGGGACTTGCTCGCTCAGTTGTTGTGGCGGCACCTGCAGATGCTCCAGCATTGATGCGTTTGCAAGGGGCAAATTATGCCACCACGATTGCAGAGTATTTTCGTGAACAAGGTAAAAATGTATTGTTGATTATGGATTCGTTAACACGGTATGCCATGGCACAACGTGAAATTGCATTAGCCATTGGTGAACCACCTGCAACAAAAGGCTATCCGCCATCCGTCTTTGCAAAGTTACCTGCTTTGGTCGAAAGAACTGGTAATGGCAAACCTGGAGAGGGGTCTATTACTGCTTTTTATACCGTATTAACAGAAGGGGATGATCAACAAGATCCTATTGCGGATGCTGCACGTGCCATTTTAGATGGACACATTGTGCTGAGTCGTGAACTGGCGGAGGGTGGTCATTATCCAGCGATTGATGTGGAGCAATCGATTAGTCGCGCCATGCAAAATATTACGGGTGCAGAACATCAAAAAAATGCACGCATGCTTAAGCAGTTACATGCACGTTACAAGCGGAGTGAAGACCTTATTAATGTTGGTGCTTATGAAATGGGCAGTGATTCCATCTTAGATAAAGCAATTGCAAAGCATGAGAGCATTGTAAACTTTTTACAACAAGATATTCATGAACGTGCTGACGTTTCGCAAAGTTTGCAACAATTAAGCGAGGTGTTGGTTAACTAAATTATTGAGAGATTCATAACAATGGCATCAGCTTCTTCCACCGCTATTAACATGTTGTTTGACCTCGCTAGTGAAGAGGTTGAGTTAGCGACTAAGCATTTAGTGAGCGCAAATCAAGTATTGAAAGATGCGCAAGAAAAACGCGCCATGTTAGAAGACTATAAGCAAGATTATATTGGTCACTATCAAGCAAAGTTAACAAAAGGGTTAGGTAAAGAATCGCATCTTAACTATCAAGGTTTTTTGCAAAACTTGCAGCAGGCCATTGATGGACAAGCAGAAGTGATTATTTCTGCTCAGTATGAGAGTGACAAGATGCGTGAAAATTTACAGGCAGCGCAACGTAAGAAAATGTCTTATGAAGTGTTAATAAAGCGCGCTACAAAAAAAGCAATGAAACTTGAAAGTAAACGAGATCAAAAACTGATGGATGAATTTGCGATGCGGACTAAACGCACAAGCACACATTAACCCATCACTTAAATAATGAAATTGGAATAAATGACATGATGCAAAACTCACCATTGTTAGTGGCTCAGACAAGCCCAGCGAAAAACGCAACGACATCAAATCCGTCTCAACAAGCCAATGAGCAGGGCGAATCATTTAAACAGGTGCTTTCTAAGCAAGTTGAGCAAGAAGAAGCGCAGCCTAACAAGGTTAAAGATAAATTATCTGGCACTAAGCTTAATGATGAAGATAAGCAAGTATCATTAAACGATAAACCAATTGTTATTGATGCGAAAGAAGACGTGAAAGAAGAAGCGCAAGTGTCGCTGATCGTTCCAGAGAATGAAAGTGCAGAAAAGTCGCTGGTCGATGCGCAGTTATTGGCTTCGACTGAAACGGCTAAAACGGTACATGATGTGACCGATGGTAAAGTGGTGCTAGATGTTGCGCAAGAGATAGAGGCCGCTAAACGATCAGTAGCAAACCTTACGCCAATTGTTCAACCGAATGTGATACAAGAAACCGCTAAATTGGCATCTATATCTAAAATAGGTGCAGAGTCAGAAAAAACAACAGCGCTAGCAAAACATGCACCGGCTAGTTTGACGGCAAAAGAGTTTGTTGAAGACGATGCGCCTCTTGCTAAGGGAAGCTTGAAGGCGGATCACTTGGTGGAAAATGATAGGTCAGTCAATCATAAGCTTGCTAATTATTTAGCAGGAGATAAAAATGCGCGGACATCGCAAGAATCAACAACGTCTCAAACAATCGCAGGCCTGACAGACACAGCGTCCATCTCGACCGTGTCTTTGCAAACGGCACCTAAAGTAACCTCACTGTCTCCAGCCGCAGTACAGCCAGCTGGATTTAGCAATGTGATTAACACACCACCTGGTAAAGCGGGATGGAGTGAGGCGATTGGTCAAAAAGTCGTTTGGATGGTGGGTGCGGCTGAGCAATCAGCAACGCTTACGCT
Organism: Methylophilaceae bacterium; assembly: GCA_002401735.1. Lineage (GTDB taxonomy): Bacteria > Pseudomonadota > Gammaproteobacteria > Burkholderiales > Methylophilaceae. The sequence goes on from NVTX01000010.1 coordinate 3,485, forward strand.
TAATCCCAAAAATTTAGGTCCATTGCAGGTCATTATTCATGTTAATAATGAAAAGGCCGATGCAACGTTTATTTCAGAAAATCCTGAAGTTAGAAAGGCCTTAGAAGAAGGTATGTCCGGTTTGCGTCAATCCATGGGGCAAGCTGGAGTTGAATTAGGTCAGGCTAACGTAAACACCAGTAAACAACACCAAGAGTTTCAGCAGGCGAGTAAAGAGTACTCTGCAAGACAAGCGAATGGTGACAATGCATCTGAAGGTACGGATAATCCAAGTAATATGCTGCCTAACACGCGCGTGAGTAATGGGCTGGTTGACACYTTTGTGTAAGCCTCTGTACAGCGCAATATATTCTCCTTTCTACGGCTTCATTGCTATCTCAATAGCCGTAATGTAACGACCAAAAAACACTGAACAAGTGAATTAAGGTTTTTTTCTCCTTCTGTTCTACCCATCGTAATTTTTTATTTCCAGTACATTAACACTATAGGYTTTCAGTGTTAACACACGTTTTCATTGAAKCAGAGTGATTAAGCAAAATTTAAATAYGCGGAGARAAAAATGATAGTGAATTCGAAAGTAGATGAAATGATTGTGAATGAGATTGCAGCAAAAGAGTTAAGAATCGCCGCAGAAAATTGTACCGCAGCTGAAGTTGAGCTGAAGGATGCCGAGTTTAAATATCAGAAACTAGTTCAGTTTCGCCAAGACTATGTTGATCGTTTTGATAATGAGATGAAGCATTATGTGGCCGAAGACACGCACCAAGGATTTCGTAGCTTCTTTTCTCGTTTAGATGTCGTGATTTTTGAACAACAAGACATTATTGCTAGTTTTGAGCAGAAAGTAAAAATCCAGCGTCAATTACTCAATGAATGCAAAAAGAATAGTCCTTTTCTAGAAGAAGAGGCTAATGAAGCATTAGCTTTACATTAAAGAAAAATGATAAGGGAAACTTGCTTCTTTAATTAGTGCAGTTTACCCCTCTTGTTTAGCGCATTAACTTGGCAGACTTTATTTGATAATGGCTTGCTCGTTAATGAAAAGAAATTAAGAAAGGCAACACTTTGGCTTCTACCATATTACCAGTAGCAGAATTACGTCAGTTGCTAACCGCAGTTTCTGACCATGGAGCACAGCATTTGTTAGAAGTTGAGGCTGATTTAAATCAGACGACCTTTTTGTTAAATGGGGCCATTGAAAAACTAAGTGATAGTTTTATGGCGATTCACGAAACGGTGACGGCGCAACAGCAAGAAATTGATGTGTTGCTAAGTTCGGCTGATGTGCCTGATACGGATCGTCAAAGTATTTTAGCCTTACGTGAAAAGATTTCAGTGGAAGTGAATGCAGCTGTAACAGGATTACAGTTTCAAGACATGACCAGCCAGTTAATCGCACGAGTCATTAAACGAGTGAGTGGCTTAAGGGAATCGTTAGCTGAGCTAGCGACACATGGCGAAGGGATGGCACCAGAGCATGAACATGAAGAAATTGTTCGGCTACTAGAAGAAATGAGCGCAAGTTTGAATTTGCGTAATGACGCATTAAAAGGTGGGCTCATTAAATCAGTCGGGCAACAGGATATGAGTTCAGGTGATATTGAGTTGTTTTAGCTGTTAGAGATGAGCTAAACAAAGATTAATTAGAGCGTAATTATTTTGTTAATAAACGGGCACAGCCTAATTTAACCAAGAAGTGAGAATAGAAGATGGCAAAAACAATTTTGGCAGTTGATGATTCAGGATCATTAAGACAAATGGTAGCTTTTAGTTTAAAAGCGGCTGGATATGATGTTGTGTCGGCGGTTGATGGACAAGATGGTTTGAATAAAGCAAAAGATAAAACGGTGGATTTGGTATTAACTGACCAAAACATGCCTGTGATGGATGGGCTAACACTCATTAAAAATCTACGCGAATTAGCTTCATACCAAAAAGTGCCAATTTTAATGTTAACCACTGAATCTAGTGACGAAATGAAAGCAAAAGGCAAAGCGGCTGGTGCTAATGGTTGGTTGGTCAAACCTTTTGACCCGAAAAGACTGATTGAAGTCGTACAAAAGGTAGTTGGTGAGTAAGTGTACGCATTAATAATCAATATTAGTGGTGAGTATAAAGACTCACTGGCAATTGAATACGGAGTATCACAATGACAGTAGATATGAGTCAGTTTTATGAGGTCTTCTTCGATGAGGCAGAAGAACTATTGGCTGAAGCCGAACGTTTGTTGCTCAGTCTTGATATAGATGACCCAGACAATGAAGATCTAAATGCTATTTTCCGTGCAGCGCATTCTATTAAGGGTGGTGCTGCCACTTTTGGTTTTATGGACATGGCAGAAATTACCCATGTGCTGGAGAATTTGCTCGATAAAATTCGTAAAGGCGAAATGGCGCTTACTGCCGAACATGTCGATGCATTTTTATCGGCCAAAGACGTATTAGAAATGGAACTGGATGGTCATCGGAATGATGCTGAAGTTGATGAAGAGCAAGTAGCTGATGTGCAATCCATATTGAAAGCGATGACGGAAGCGGATGCAAATGATGCATCAGCCGCATCTAAAGAAGAAGTAAAAGATAAAGCTGGTGAAACTGCGTCAGCAGAATCGGCACCTGATGCTGATGGCATTACGACATTTAATGTTGGTTTACCAGAAGTGACCGACAGGGACTTAGAAAATCTAAAGGATGAACTGTCATTACTCGGCGATGCCGAAGCGGTTAAACATGATGATGGACACTATTCCATAACGCTAAAAACAGATTCCTCACAAGATGACATTATTTCTATCTGTTCGTTTATTTTAGATCCAGATGACTTGGTGATTACGACAAGCGATAGCGCAGAAGCGGCGACTGAAGCGCCAGTGGAAACAAAGAAAACTGAAATCGTTGAGGATGAAGGGTTCGGATTGTTTGATGATGATGAGCCAGCTAAGGTTGAAGATAAGAAAGGTGAACAAGTAGCAGAAGCTTCTATTCCCAAGACAAAAGTGGATGAAGAAGTGGGTTACGGTTTGTTTGCTGAAGATGGTGAGGAAGCACAAGAGGAAGGTTACGGATTTTTTGCACCGTTTAAACCACATCCAGATGCAGCTAAACCTGATCTGATTGGCGACGATACTCAATTGACACCAGAGAATTCTGGCGTAGCCAGTGAGGCTGTAAAAAGTGAGGATGCTCCGGCAGTGAAGACTGCACCGGTTGAAAAAAGAAAAAAAGTGAGACGTGAAAAAGACAAAAAGTCAGCTGCTGCTGAGACGACGTCTATTCGTGTTGGTGTGGAAAAAGTAGATCAGTTAATTAACTTAGTTGGCGAACTGGTGATTACACAAGCAATGATAGAACAGCGTGTGGGTGCAATAGACCTCACACATCACGAGTCATTGACAGATAGTGTCGCACAGCTCACCCGTAATACACGCGATTTACAAGAGGCTGTAATGTCTATTCGCATGATGCCAATGGACTTTGTGTTTTCCCGCTTCCCGCGGATGGTGAGAGACTTGGCTGGAAAACTAGATAAAAAGATAGAGCTTGTTACCGTTGGGGCAACAACAGAATTAGATAAGGGTTTGATTGAACGTATTGTTGATCCGTTAACGCATTTGGTGCGGAATAGCGTTGATCATGGTGTGGAAATTCCAGAAAAGCGTAAAGCTGCGGGCAAGCCTGAAACTGGGATATTAACGCTATCTGCAGAACATAAAGGTGGCAGCATTGTGATTGAAGTGACTGATGATGGTGCAGGAATCGATCGAAATGCGATTTTAGCAAAAGCACAATCCAGTGGTTTGGATGTTAATGAAAATATGAGCGATAGTGAAATCTTTTCACTTATTTTTGCGCCAGGTTTTTCTACCGCAGAGGTGGTGACCGATGTGTCAGGTCGTGGTGTTGGAATGGATGTTGTGAAACGAAATATTACCGCAATGGGCGGTACGGTAGAAATCCGTTCCGCGTTGGGTTTTGGTACTACTATTTCGATTGCATTACCGCTAACCTTAGCCATTTTAGATGGTATGTCTGTCGCACTTGGAAGCAGCTTATATGTTGTGCCGCTTAACTTGATTGTTGAGACGTTGCAGCCATTGGCTGAGGATATTAAAACAGTGACGGGTGAAGGGCATATGGTGCGAGTGCGTGGTGAGTACTTGCCGATTATTCCATTACATCGTTTATTTAATCAGCYTACCGATATTAAAGATTTAACAAAAGGTGTTTTAGTTTTAATTGAAGCCGAGGGTAAAAAATCTGCATTATTTGTTGACCGATTAGTTGGCCAACAACAAGTGGTGATTAAAAGCTTGGAAACCAATTTCAAGAAAATCCCTGGTGTTTCTGGTGCAACGATTATGGGTGATGGGTCAGTTGCCTTAATTATTGATGTGCCAACCATTATTCAAATGGGACAAACCACCAATTATGTGACAGGGGCTTCGACTTATTCGAATCCCAATCAGTCGCAAATTTCTAATTCAGTGAATGCATAAGGAGTAAATCTAATGAATACGAATATTGAGGCATCAACCAATGCGGCAAGCACCGGCACTAAAAGTGGTGCCGGGGAATATTTAACGTTTGTACTGGGATCAGAAGAGTACGGCTTAGATATTTTAAAAGTACAAGAAATCCGTGGCTATGATGCGGTAACGCAGATTGCAAACACACCAGATTTTATTAAGGGTGTTGTGAATTTGCGCGGAAAGATCGTCCCGATTGTTGATTTGCGCATCAAGTTTAATCTAGGGAAAGTGGAATACGATGAATTTACCGTTGTCATTATTCTCAATTTAGGTGGTCGTGTTGTCGGCATCGTCGTAGATGGTGTGTCTGATGTGATGGCGTTAAAAGAAGAGCAGTTACGTGAAGTGCCTTCTTTGGTCACAAGCATAGACACTAAATATATTGTGGGTTTGGCGACAGTAGAAGAACAAATGTTAATTTTAGTCGATATTGAAAGATTAATGAGTAGCGAAGAGATGGAACTCATTGATAGCGCTGTTGTTCACTAATTTTTCTATAAGTAATTAAAAGGATATTAAAAATGTTTTCAGATATATTAAACCGCTTAACGATGCGGACAGAAGCTTCAAAAAAACTAGTAGATGAAGTGGAAGAATTTGCCGCGCTGAAGAAAGAAATTGACAGCGCGCGTTGTGTATTAGAGATGGATACTGATGGCAACTTGTTACATGTTAATCGCAACATGCTAGATGCGTTAGGTTATCAGGGTGATGAGCTTGTTTCGCAGCATCATCGAACACTACTAAACCGTGCTGATGCATCTGGTACAGAGTATCAAGATTTTTGGGATGCCTTAAAACTAGGGCAAACGCAGACAGGCCAGTTTAAATTAACCACACGAAATGATGAAGGTAAATGGTTCCAAGGCTATTATGCTGCCGTTATGCGCGGTTCAGAACTACGCAAAGTAGTTGCCTATCTAACTGATATTACTGATGAAAAATCGAACTCGCTTGATATGCAAGCTGAGGGCGATGGTGTGAATCAAGTATTTGCGGTTGCAGAGCTTGCGATGGATACCACCATTACTGCGATGAACGATGTCTTTTTAAATGCACTAGGTTATCGAAGAGAAGAAGTGGTTGGTCATAGTTTAGGTATGCTGCTGGCAAAAGAGGATAAAACAAATCCTGAGTATATTGCCAAGTGGGAAGGCTTGAAAAGAGGCGAAACGCAGGTTAAACAGGTTAGACGTTTCACTAAAGAAGGGAAGGAGCTGTGGTTTCAAGCCAGTTTTTTCCCGGTAAAAGATCAAGAAGGTAATGTTATTCGCGTAATGAATTACTGCTCTTGCGTAACAAAAGAGAAGCTGAAGAATGCTGATTATGAAGGGCAACTGAGTGCCATTAGTAAGATTCAGGGTGTTATTGAATTTGATCTAAAAGGAAATATTCTTTCTGTTAATGACAACTTTGTCGCAGTTACTGGGTATGCAAAAGAAGACATCGTCGGCAATCACCACAGTATGTTCGTGGAGGCTGATTATAAAGCGAGCAATGAATACAAAGCCTTTTGGGATAAATTAGGTAGAGGTGAACCTGATGAAGGTGTTTACAAACGGATTGGTAAAGGTGGTAAAGAAATCTGGCTGCAAGCTTCATATAATCCAATTTATGGTTTAGATGGTAAGGCTTTTAAAGTGGTGAAATATGCGACTGACATTACGGTATATAAGCTTCAAGAAGCAGATAATGCGGGACAGATTGAAGCGCTCAACAAAGTATTAGGCGTGATTGAATTTGATCTAAAAGGCAATATCACGAAAGTGAATGAAAATTTTGCCAAAGTGACAGGTTATTCTCAAGATGAGATTGTTGGCAGTCATCACAGCATGTTCGTGGAAGCTGATTATAAAGTCAGCGCGGAATATAAAGAGTTCTGGAAAAATTTAGGTGCAGGTGAAGCCGATTCGGGCAAATATAAGCGCATTGGTAAAGACGGTAAAGAGATTTGGTTAGAAGCTTCTTATAACCCCATTTTAGATTTAAATGAGAAGCCATTTAAAGTGGTTAAGTTTGCGACTGATATTACAGAACAGTACAACAATGCGAGTGCATTAGAGGCTGCTGTTGAAGAAACGCAACATGTGATTGAGCTGGCAAAAACTGGTGATTTATCTAACCGAGTGCCATTAGCCGGTAAAACAGGGGCGATTGCTAGTCTTTGTGATGGCGTAAATGCACTGATGGATAAAATGACAGAAGTGCTACTCACTATCCGCGAGGCAGGTGAAACGATTAATACGGCGGCGGGTGAGATTTCAACAGGTAACACAGATTTATCTGGCCGTACTGAGCAACAAGCTTCTAGCTTAGAAGAAACAGCTTCTAGTATGGAACAGCTTTCTTCTACAGTGAAACAAAATGCTGAGAATGCTAAACAAGCTAACCAATTGGCAGCAGCAGCGTCTGGTGTTGCGATTAAGGGTGGYGAAGTYGTCGGTGAAGTGGTGACGACGATGAGCGCGATTAATGAAAGTGCGAAAAAAATTGAAGACATTATTACGGTTATCGATGGCATTGCTTTCCAAACTAATATCTTAGCGTTAAATGCTGCGGTAGAGGCKGCGCGYGCAGGTGAGCAAGGTCGCGGTTTTGCTGTGGTTGCTGGAGAGGTGCGTAATTTGGCACAGCGCTCTGCAAGTGCAGCAAAAGAAATTAAAGAGTTGATTGCCGACTCTGTGACCAAAACATCAGAAGGTACTAAGTTGGTTGAAAATGCTGGTGAGACGATGCAAGAGATTGTGTCATCTGTACAGCGGGTAACTGACATTATGGGTGAAATTACAGCAGCATCAAACGAGCAAAGTGCTGGTATTGATCAAGTGAATCAAGCCGTTACCAATATGGATGAAACCACGCAACAGAATGCAGCCTTAGTCGAGGAAGCGGCAGCAGCAGCAGAATCTTTAGTCGATCAGTCCGTCAGTTTAATGGATACCGTGAATGAATTTAACCTTCAGGGTCATTCAGAGAAGCCTAAGCAAGAACGTCGTTCTGCGAGTAGTTCGATGCGCGGAGGAAGCCGGTCAGCAGCTAGACCAAGCTTGAYCAAGGCAAGCGCTAAAACGGGTACTAACAATCAAGAGTGGGAAGCGTTTTAAAGCGCTTGAGGTTTCAAATCAAGAATAGAGGGGTTTTATTCCCTTTATCTTAATGGTGAAAAAGCTACATAAAGCAAGGGAAGTGCCGTTAATAATACTAAGAATATAAATTTTAATATTAATAGGAATGCAGTTTAAAAGGAAACTAAAATGGCTATCAACGTAAATGGAAAAAAGGCTTCAATATTAGCATTTCTGCTAAATTTAAAGTTGAAAACGCAAATTATCATTGTGATGTCTTTAATGATTTTKGGCTTTGCTGTCGCAGGSATTTATGGCGATCAGTCTTACGAAAAAGTRAYGGTCGGTGGAACGGTYTATAACGAAATTGTTTCTAATAAAGACTTAACAGCCGAYATTTTACCGCCRCCTGCCTATTTGATTGARTCATGGCAGATTGCGTTAGAGATGRCTGCRATCAAGAACCAACCWTTGGAACCATTGATTGAGAAAAGTCATCAATTGRCAGCAGAGTTTAATGATCGTAGTGCCCATTGGGATGTGAATCTTACCAAACCTGAGATGAAGGCTAARTTYCAAAATGAATTGGAGCCTTATGCGCAAGAYTTTATTCGTYTGCGTGATGAGCARTATATCCCCGCTATACGTTCAGGTGAGGAAAAACGTATTTCTTCTGCATTGGTGAATTTACAGCAGGCTTATAAAAAACATCGTCAAGCAGTMGATGATTTGGTGGTGATGGCAGCAGCTGATGCATCCGCTATTGAAGCAACYGTCCCTAGTGCAGTRAACTCTGCTCGGATGACGGTATTGCAAGTGGTATTAGTGGTKATWGGAYTATCYTTAATYGGTATATTTKCKGTTGTTGGCAATGTYKTGCGTCAATTAGGTGGTGAAGCYGCTGATGCATTAAARGCMGCYCAGAAAATTTCAGAAGGKCAATTTAAATCATTAACTAAAGGTAAGGGMRAAGARGTCACTGTACTTTCAGCACTTGGCATGGCGGGTGAGACACTAGTTGATATGAATGGTGAAATGGCGCACATGGAATCTGAACATGCTAAAGGCAATATCAGTGCGACGATTGATTCAGGTAGGTTTAGCGGTGCATATCGCGATATGGCCAACGATATTAACCGCATGGTTGGTATGCATGTGGATATTATTAAGAAAACAAGTACAGCATTAGAATCTTTAGGCCAAGGTGAATTTGAGGTTGAGTTAGATGAACTTCCAGGTGATTTGGCTACTGTTAACAAGAGCTTTGATGCGCTGAAAGTGAATATTGAAACCTTRCTGGCTGATATGAAACATATGTCAGATGAGCATGACCTTGGTGAGACAGATGYTGAGYTGGATGAAGRTAAATTYGCTGGTGACTTTAAACTAGTGGCAGCRGGTGTGAATGGCATGGTAAGAACRCATGTTAATGAGAAAGAACAATTGGCAACGGTGATGGATAGTTTAGGYCGAGGMGACTTGACYGTGGAATTACCACCAATGCCAGGTAAAAAAGCAGCCATGAATAAATCTGTTGAYCGTATCTCTGGCAATTTAAAAGGCATTGTTGAYTCAGTTAACTGGGTGAARGGCGAACAYGAAAAAGGYAATATTGACATGACRYTWMGWGMRGAYATGTTCAAAGGTCAGTTTGCAAAAATGGCGSAAAGTGTTAATGAAATTGTTGCAGGGCACATTGAGCTGAATCAAAAAGCAATGGCGGTTGTAAAAGCTTTCGGAGAAGGTGACTTTGATGCGCCTTTAGAGAAATTCCCAGGTAAAAAGGCATTTATCAATGAGACCGTAGAGCAAGTGCGTCATAACTTAAAAGCATTGAATGAGGATGCACAAATGCTTGCAGAGGCAGCACGGGATGGTCGCGTATCAGTCCGTGCAGATGCTGACCGTCACTTAGGTGATTATCGTAAAATTGTCGAGGGTATGAATGAAACRCTAGACATGATTGTCAACCCAATTAGCACGGCAAAAGTAGCGGCAGAAACGATTAATACGGCAGCAAAAGAAATTGCACAAGGTAATTCTGACTTGAGCCGCCGTACAGAAGAGCAAGCAGCTAGCCTAGAAAAAACAACATCBAGYATGGATGARCTTTCTTCTACKGTTAAGCAAAATGCAGATAATGCTACACAGGCGAATCAGTTAGCGCAATCCGCTTCTGAAGTTGCACAAAAAGGTGGCGAGATGGTTTCTGATGTTGTGAATACCATGAGTGCTATTAATGAAAGTTCGCAAAAAATTGAAGACATTATTACGGTCATCGATGGGATTGCATTCCAAACCAATATTCTCGCGTTGAATGCTGCGGTTGAAGCGGCTAGAGCGGGTGAGCAAGGACGTGGTTTTGCAGTGGTAGCGGGTGAGGTGCGTAACTTAGCACAACGTTCTGCTAGTGCAGCTAAAGAAATCAAAGAATTGATTACGGACTCAGTCAGCAAAACGGCTGAAGGCACCAAGCAAGTGGAAACAGCTGGGGATACGATGGAAGAAATTGTGACTTCTGTAAAACATGTTTCAGACATTATTGGTGAAATTGCTTCAGCGTCTAGTGAGCAAAGTATTGGCATCTCACAAATTAATGAGGCGATCATTAAAATGGATGACACAACGCAACAGAATACTGCATTGGTAGAAGAAGCCGCTGCAGCTGCTGAATCCATGATGGAACAAGCGGATGAACTAATGAAGACCATGGGTGTATTTAGTATCGACAATGGGCAACAAGGTAACAAGGTAGCAAAAGCAGACTTTTCTGCAAAGGCCAAGCCTAGTGCCAAAGTGGTGCAGGTGAAAGAACCCAAAGCCGTTGCTAAAAGAACGGGYACCAATGATAGCGAGTGGGAAGAGTTTTAATTGTAGTCAATAGTAATAATGAGGGTTGAGGGCAGCACAATGCGACTAATGTTTTGTGCTGCCCTTATTTTATKSTAACTATATGTTTTTAATATTTATTTTTATTAAAAATAAATGCAAATAACGCTAAATTTTTATGTGGTTTTGCCGTAGTTAATTATAAGGCCTGCGCACCCTACCCCAATAGTTGCAAGGCTCAGAATGAGATGAATTGAATTTTTTAAATTTAGGAGAATGAAATGGCAGTAATAGATAGAGTATTAGTTGGTGAAGGCCTTGTGTTRGAAGACCGTCCAGATGGTTCAGGACCTGACCTTTTAAATGTGGCACATATTGATTTAATTATAGGCCCACGCGGTAGTGCAGCAGAAGATGCATTTTGCCGTACGTTAACTGATCAAAAACAAGGTGTTAATGGTTTGTTAGCTATTGCAGCACCAAACATGATGGTAAAACCAAATACAGTCATGTTTAACAAAGTAACGATTAAAGATGGTCGTCAAGCTGTACAAATGTTTGGCCCTGCACAGCGCGGTATTGCCATGGCAGTAATGGATTGYGTAGCAGACGGTACGATTCCTTTGGAAGAAGCGGATGATATCTTTATTTGTGTCGGCGTGTTTATTGATCACAAAGCTGATATTGATGAGCGTATCCAAGATTGGAACTATCGCGCAACAAAAATGGCGCTTAAGAGTGCTATTGCACGTGAGCCAAAAGCAGCTGATGTTGTGAAAGAGTATAAGGAAGCAGCACACCCATTTGCAGCTAAAACTTCTGAGACAAAGAACCGTCGTGCAGAAGACAAAGCAGTGGCAGTTGCGATTGATCAAATGAAACAACGCAGTAAAGAGCTACACAAAGCTTAATTGTTTGATTGTCATTTAGGGCTCGTTTAGGCGAGCATTGGAAAAACATATCGAGAGTTTGTAATGATTAAAGAACAATACCAGGAAGAACGCGAGTTTGCATTTACAGCAAATGATTTTGCTAGAGTTCGTAAACTAATTTAYCAACGTGCTGGTATTTCTCTTTCTGAAGCAAAAACTGATATGGTGTATAGCCGAATCGGACGGCGATTACGTGCGATGGGTTATGACTCCTTTAAAGAATATTTAAATTTTTTAGATAGCCGTAAAGACTCTGAAGAGTGGGAAGCATTTACGAATGCGCTGACCACTAATTTAACGTCATTCTTTCGCGAAGCGCACCACTTTCCAATCCTTGCTGATCATCTGTTGACGCTGCAAAAGCCAATTCGAATTTGGTGTTCTGCTGCTTCAACAGGTGAAGAACCCTATACACTTGCGATGACCGCTTGCGAGGCATTTGGTACATTAAACCCTCCAGTAGAGATAATTGCCACTGACATTGACACTAAAGTATTAGAAACCGCGGCAAGTGGTGTTTACCCAATAGATCGCTTGGACAAGCTTTCTGAAAAGCGTCGTAGAACCTTTTTTCAAAAAGGAACGGGTGCTAGAGAAGGCAGTGTCAGAGTTAGAAGTGAATTGCATAAACTGGTTACTTTTTTACCGCTAAACTTATTGGAAGACAAGTGGCCAATTCAAGGCCCATTCGATGTTCTTTTTTGCCGGAATGTCATGATTTATTTTGATAAGCCAACACAATCGAAAATATTAGAACGTTTTGCACCGTTAATGAAGCCAGAGACGCTTTTATTTGCGGGGCACTCGGAGAACTTTTTATATGTTTCAAAAGAGTTTCAATTATTAGGTAAGACAGTATATCAATTAAAAAATAACGAGGCTGATACGGCTAGTAAAGCCGCAGCTTAAATGAGGCAACACTTATGAGTGTGATGCAAGAGGAAGTTGCCACCAACCTATATTATGACCGAACTTTCGATTCGGAAGCGGCAAAAATAGGCCCAGGCGAATATTATTTTACTGATCAGAATATGATGATTGTGACCGTGCTAGGTTCCTGCGTATCTGCTTGTATTAGAGATTCAATTACAGGTATTGGTGGGATGAATCATTTTATGTTGCCCGAAGGAGCGAAAGCGGATATTGATAGTCCTGTATCTGAATCAATGCGATACGGTAACTATGCAATGGAGGTGTTAATTAACCAATTAATGCGCCAAGGTGCAAAGCGTGAAAACCTAGAAGCTAAGATATTTGGTGGTGGCAATGTGTTGCGCAGTTTTACAACCAATATGGTGGGTGATCGCAATGCAGAATTCGTTAAAAAATACTTAACCGAAGAAGGGATTCGTATCACAGGCGAAGACTTGTTAGATGTGTATCCAAGGAAAGTATATTACTTTCCAAAAACGGGAAAAGTCATGGTTAAAAAGCTTAAACAATTGAATAACTATACCTTGGTTAAACGCGAAGAGGCTTACTCAAGGAAATTTAAAACAAACGATGTTGCTGGCGAAGTTGATTTATTTTAGGAGTGAAATCTATTGCGTAAAAAATACAATTTAAATAAGTGCAATGTAAGATTGAGAGAATAATATGACAATTAAAGTACTCGTTATTGATGATTCTGCGTTAATCAGAAGCTTGCTAACTGAGATGATTAATCAGCAGCACGATATGGAAGTTATTGGCGCAGCGCCAGACCCATTGGTTGCACGCGAAATGATTAAGCAACTGAATCCAGATGTGCTGACGCTTGATGTGGAAATGCCTAAAATGGATGGGTTGGATTTCTTAGAGAAATTGATGCGATTGCGGCCTATGCCGGTCGTGATGGTTTCTACACTAACAGAACGCGGCTCTGAAGTTACCTTGCGTGCATTAGAGTTAGGCGCTACTGACTTTGTCACAAAACCTAAAACAGGGATTAGTGATGGGATGCGCGAATATACGGATGAGATAGCAGAAAAAATACGCATTGCTTCACAAGCGAGAGTATCAACATTGCAACGGACGGTTAAACAAGGCCAGACCAATACGGCTGCACTAGGGTTGTTAAAAAACCGATTGGTCAGTAGTGAGAAGCTCTTGATTGTTGGTGCATCAACGGGTGGTACTGAAGCCATTAAAGCTTTTTTACTGCAAATGCCCTCTGATTGCCCAGGTATTTTAATTACGCAGCATATGCCTGCGGGGTTTACTAAATCATTTGCCAAGCGATTAGATTCTATATGCAAAATTGCAGTGTCAGAGGCGGTTGATGGTGAAAGAGTGTTGCCTGGACATGCTTATATTGCGCCAGGAGACAAGCATTTATTGCTAGCGAAAAGTGGTGCAAATTATGTAGCGAAGCTAAGTGATGCGGATCCAGTTAGTCGTCATAAGCCTTCAGTTGATGTTTTATTTGACTCTTCAGCAGATGCCGCAGGTAAAAATGCGATTGGTATTATTTTGACGGGTATGGGTAAAGATGGCGCAGCAGGTATGGCGAGGATGAAGCAAGCAGGGACGTACAACTTTGCGCAAGATGAAAATAGTTGCGTGGTGTTCGGTATGCCAAAAGAGGCGATTGCACATGGTGGTGTTGACGAGGTATTGCCTTTACTCGAACTACCAAAAGCTGTGTTACATAAATTAGTAGCCAGTGGCACACAATCATTACGTGTTTAATTTTTAACGTGGGCACGCTAAAGATTGCGCTGAGTAAGTCGATAATGTAAGTGAAGCAGAATAGTAATCMCCACTTCGTTCAACGCCATTACAAGTAGGCGAAGTGTTTAACTTTATGGAGTAAAAGTATGGCAGATCCAWATACAAAATTTTTAGTGGTAGATGATTTTTCAACGATGCGCAGAATAGTAAGAAACCTGCTAAAAGATCTCGGATATTCTAATGTTGATGAAGCAGAAGATGGTGTCGATGGTTTAAATAAGCTTAAAAACGGTGACTTTGATTTTGTTGTTTCAGATTGGAATATGCCAAACATGGATGGTTTAGACATGTTGAAGAGCATTCGTAAGGATAGCGATTTAGCCTCCTTACCTGTCTTAATGGTGACTGCCGAGGCGAAAAAGGAAAACATTATTGCGGCGGCTCAAGCGGGGGCAAATGGTTATGTGGTGAAACCATTTACTGCGGCAACCTTAGATGAAAAACTAACTAAAATATTTGATAAACTTGGAAAATAAAATGGCAAGTATAAATAAGAAGAATATTAGTATTATCAATTCTGAGCCAGTGGATTCATCTGAAGTATYGCATTCTGAAGAGGATATGATGCATCGGATTGGGCAGATGACACGAAGTCTACATGAGAACTTACGTGACCTTGGCCTAGACCAAATGGTTGAAAAAGCGGCACAAGATATCCCCGATGCACGTGATCGGTTGAATTATGTGGCGACCATGACAGAGCAAGCGGCAGATCGCGTGCTTAATGCAACGGATATCGCTAATCCATTGCAAGACACCATTGCAAGCCAAGCCGCGGCATTAGAAACGCGATGGAAAGATGTGATGAAAAATACATCAGTTAAATCGGAATATAATGAAGCTGCCAAGGAAACGTTAGTTTTCTTGAAGGCCACAATAGAAAATTCCAATGCGACGAAAGCGCAGTTGCTAGATATTATGATGGCGCAAGACTTCCAGGAYTTAACTGGCCAAGTCATTAAGAAAATTACGGAGCTTGCGCACTCGATTGAGCAAGAACTTGTTAGTGCATTAGTGGATTTTGCACCGAATAGGCCAGTGCCAGCCCCTAGCGCGGATGGGTTGTTAAATGGTCCGCAAATTAAACCTGAGAGCACTGGAAATGTTGTATCCAACCAAGAGCAGGTGGACGATTTGCTGGATAGTTTAGGTTTTTAATCGAAAATCTTTAGGGATCTACGTTTTTCTCAAGTTTTTAACCATCCTGTCGGTAGATTTGGCAGGATTCATCGTGTATTTAGTTAAATACCGATAATAAAGCGTATTTTCCCTCTCTATTCCACGCATCTACTTGGCTAAAGTTTCACGATAATAGGTTATTCATCTTTTGAATAACTGATTGAAGGGAAACGATATGGCACAAGAGCCAGAAGTTCAAGAAGAAGAGGGCGCAGAAGAGGCGCCTAAGAAATCCAACAAAAAACTCATTATTATTATCGCGGCGGTTGTCGTGCTAATTGGTGGTGGCGTTGCTGCTTGGCTATTAATGAGCGGCTCATCTGATGAGCATGGTGAAGACGGCGAAGCGGAACAGCATGAAGAAGTCGTGATTAAGGAACCAGTTTTTATTGTACTGGATACCTTCACTGTCAATTTGAATCCTGAAGAGGGCGACAAGTTTTTACAGGTGGATATTACCTTAAACGCAAGCGAGCCCAGTGATGCAGATCAAATAGAAAAGTACATGCCGCAAGTGCGGAACCGTGTGCTGCTGATATTGACGAGCAAGCTTGCTAGTGAGATTTCTAGCATGGAAGGTAAGCAGGAGTTGAGTGCTGAGCTGACTGAGCAAGTCAATGAGCCATACAGTGAAGGTGCTGAGCCGTTAACCATCACTGAAGCCTTTTTTACCTCATTCGTGATTCAATAGCAAAGAAGACCGAAGATTATGTCAGACAGTTTTTTATCTCAAGATGAAGTTGACGCCCTATTACAGGGTGTCAATGGAGATGAAGATGACGCGAAAACGGAGGAAACAGATCCATCCGAGGTGCGCCCNTATAACTTAGCTACGCAAGAACGTATTGTGCGTGGTCGCATGCCGACGCTAGAAATTATTAATGAGCGTTTTGCGCGTTTACTACGCATTGGATTGTTTAATTTCTTTAGACGGTCAGTTGAAATTTCAGTTGGTCCAGTTCGTGTTTCAAAATATAGCGATTTCATTCGCAACTTGGCGGTGCCAACGAATCTTAATTTAGTCCATATGAAACCATTGCGAGGCACTGGTTTAATCGTTATTGACCCTTCTTTGGCTTTCTTGATGGTCGATAATATGTTTGGCGGTGATGGTCGTTTTCACACAAGAGTTGAAGGAAGAGAATTTACCCAGACAGAGCTACGCATTATTCGGCGTGTACTAGATATCTTGTTTGAAACGTATGAGAAATCTTGGGAGCCAGTTTACCCGGTTGAATTTGAGTATATTCGCTCTGAAATGAACA
The DNA here is from genome assembly GCA_002401735.1 of Methylophilaceae bacterium. Taxonomy (GTDB): domain Bacteria; phylum Pseudomonadota; class Gammaproteobacteria; order Burkholderiales; family Methylophilaceae. The sequence continues at coordinate 19,995 of NVTX01000010.1, forward strand.
CGCAATTTGCCAATATTGCGACCCCTAATGAGGTTGTTGTTGCCATTACATTCACGGTTGAATTAGGTGAGGTCGGCGGTGAGATGCACTTCTGTTTCCCTTATTCAATGTTAGAGCCGATTAAAGAYATGCTGACTTCAACCATGCAAGGTGAAGTGCTTGGCGTTGATAAGCGRTGGGTRCGGCTCATGACGCAACAGATTCAAGCGGCKGAGGTGGAGATAGTCGCAGACTTAGCTAAGCAAAAAGTGACTTTGCATGAAGTCTTAAACCTTAAAGTTGGTGATGTTGTTCCGCTTTCAATTACTGAAGAAGTCGATGTGGTAGCAGACAACATCCCTATCATGCGATGCAAATATGGACTATTCAATGGCCAGTATGCTTTGCGAGTGCAAAAACTACTGAGATCAAATTCGACAGAATATATTAAAGGAGAGAAAAATGGCGACTGATACTGAGGAAGTCGTAGAAGAACCTACGGAAGAAGTGGCTGCTGAAGAAAAGCCTGCAAAAGAACCTGCTGCTGAAGGTGRAGCAGATTGGGGCGACGCAATGGCGGAGCAAGCCGCTGCTGAAGGCGATGCTACTGAAGAAGGCAAAGCTGCTGAAGGCGAAGCCGACTGGGGTGATGCGATGGCAGAACAAGAGGCGGGTGATAATGCCGTGCAAGCGAGCACTGCTGAAGCACAAGTGTTTTCAGAGCTTAGCGGCAAAGGTGTTGCGCCAGAAACTGAAAATGATATCGACTTCATTTTAGACATTCCAGTACAGCTAACTGTAGAACTTGGCCGCACCAAGATTGCAATTAAGAATTTACTGCAATTGGCGCAAGGTTCTGTTGTTGAGTTGGATGGTATGGCCGGTGAACCAATGGACGTATTGGTGAATGGTTGCTTAATTGCACAAGGTGAAGTGGTGGTTGTGAATGATAAGTTTGGTATCCGTCTCACGGATATTATTACGCCAGCTGAGCGTATTCGTAAAATTAATAAATAGTGGGATGAAGATAAAAAAATGAATGTTCGTTTAGTTTTTTTAGGTTTATTAGGGCTGTTTTATCAAGTGAATGTGTTAGCAGCAGGCGAGGCTGTCACGATGTCACCCACGAGCAGTATTCTTAAGATGGTGATGGGTTTAGCCGTAGTGCTTGCCGTCATGGCCTTGATTAGCTGGGGTGTTAAACGCATGTTACCAAATGGTGCAAGCCAGAACTCAGTAGTGAAAGTGGTCGGTGGCGTTAGTGTGGGTTCACGTGAGCGTGTCGTCGTGCTAGAGGTTGCTGGGCGTTGGTTGGTCGTAGGCGTTGCGCAGGGTCAAGTGAGTTCAATTGCTAACTTAGCAATCGGATCAGATCAGTTGGGGGAGTCTATG
>NVTX01000011.1 GCA_002401735.1 Methylophilaceae bacterium
ACGCGTCCACGGATACGTTTTTCCACTTGCAAAATATCAATCTCAGACTCCATCAAGTGGAGCAAATGCTCTAAACGTTTTGTAACACTAAGCATTTCAAGCACTTTCTGCTTCTCTTCCAACTTCAATGTTAAATGCGCCGAAATCGTATCAGCTAAACGCCCTGCCTCATTAATCGTGGCTAGTGACGTTAAAATTTCAGGTGGGATTTTTTTATTCAGCTTAACGTACTGGTCAAATTGAGTGAGTACCGTGCGCATAAGCGCTTCTACCTCACTGTCATCTTCATCCAGCTGTTCAATTTTTTCTGGCTTAGCCCAAAAACTGCCGTCCTTGTCTTCAAACTCGGAAACACGTACACGATGCAGACCTTCAACCAACACTTTAACCGTTCCATCAGGCAGCTTGAGCATTTGCAACACAGTCGCAATCGTACCAATTTCATATAAATCACTGGCATCAGGCTCATCTTTTGTTGCGGATTTCTGCGCAACAAGCATAATTTTTTTATCTGTATCAGAGGCTATTTCAAGCGCTTTTACAGATTTATCTCTACCAACAAATAGCGGAATCACTAAATGCGGATAAACAACAACATCACGCAATGGCAACAAAGGCATTTTGTCGTTATTTAATGGGCGATTTACTACATCATCAGTCAAAGTTTGTTCAGTCATATACACCTTAAATTTCACATGGGCTAAAACACCCTATGTTATTAGAATGGGAACATTCTTCGGTAGTTCAAGAGCTAGCTGTGATAAATAAATGATTTCGAAAAGAAAAACCATCGAACACGTTCAATTCATTACTTACTATAAGCTTCTAAAAGAGATTTGCAAATAGTCTGCTTGGCTAAAAAATAGCTAGCTTGCACTTTCTGCTAATTTTGATGAGTCTTCATAAATCATAATGGGAGGTGTCTCACCGCTTATTACACCTTCATCAATAACGACTTTTGATAGATTTTCAATAGAGGGAATATCATACATCACATCCAATAACGACTGTTCTAATATAGAACGAAGGCCACGCGCGCCAGTCTTGCGCTCAAGCGCTTTTTTGGCCACAGCACTCAACGCTTCTTCTCTAAACTCCAGCTCTACACCCTCCATCTTAAAGAGTTTGATGTATTGTTTAGTCAATGCATTTCTAGGCTGCGTTAATATGGTCATTAAGGCATCTTCATCTAACGACTCTAAGGTGGCGACAACTGGTAAGCGACCAATAAACTCTGGAATAAGCCCAAATTTAATTAAATCTTCTGGTTCAACACCGAGCAACACTTTGCCAACATCACTTAAGTCATCTTTACTCTTCACTTCAGCACCAAAGCCAATACCGCCTTTTTCTGAACGTGATCGAATAATTTTATCTAAGCCATCAAATGCGCCGCCACAGATAAATAAGATGTTGGTCGTATCTAATTGAACAAATTCTTGATTAGGGTGTTTACGTCCACCTTGCGGTGGTACGGAAGCAATCGTTCCTTCAACCAGCTTCAACAGTGCTTGCTGCACACCTTCACCAGAAACATCRCGGGTAATRGATGGATTTTCTGATTTRCGCGAAATCTTATCGACTTCATCAATATAAACAATGCCACGTTGTGCTTTTTCGACGTCATAATCACATTTTTGCAATAGTTTTTGCATAATGTTTTCAACATCTTCACCGACATAACCGGCTTCTGTCAGCGTGGTAGCATCTGCCATCACAAAAGGCACATCTAACAAACGTGCAAGGGATTGTGCCAGTAATGTTTTACCTGAACCTGTAGGTCCAATTAATAAAATATTRCTTTTCTGAATTTCAACATCGTCTTTAGTTGCATTTGCCGAAAGATGATTATGTTCAAGACGTTTGTAGTGGTTATAAACCGCTACCGATAGGTTTCTCTTTGCTTGGTCTTGACCAATGACATATTGGCTTAATATTTTAAAAATCTCTTTAGGGTTGGGGAGAGATTTCTCTGCTGTCTGGATGTCACTAAGACTTTGAATTTCTTCTTTAATGATGTCGTTACATAAATCAACGCATTCATCACATATAAATACTGATGGCCCCGCAATTAATTTCTTCACTTCATGTTGGCTTTTGCCACAAAATGAGCAGTAAAGTAATTTTTCGTCTTCAGACTTAGTTGCCATTTAACATTCCTGTTGCTTATTTAATATCAATATTATGCTGCTTCAGCGCGATTAGCAATCACCTTATCAATCATGCCATACTTAACTGACTCTTCAGCACTCATAAAGTTGTCTCGTTCAGTATCAACATCAATCTCATCAGCTGTTTTTCCTGTGTGCTCCGCTAAAATAGCATTTAGCTTTTCACGCAAGTACATGATTTCTTTCGCTTGAATCTGAATGTCAGAAGATTGCCCCTGGAAACCACCGGATGGCTGATGAATCATCACCCGCGAATTTGGCAAGCTAAAGCGTTTTCCTTTAGCGCCGGCAGCCAATAGAAAAGCGCCCATACTTGCTGCCTGACCAATACACAAGGTACTGACATCTGGCTTAATAAATTGCATCGTGTCATAAATTGACATGCCTGCAGTCACTGAACCACCAGGAGAGTTAATATAAAAAGAGATATCTTTATCTGGGTTTTCTGCTTCTAAAAATAATAGCTGGGCTACGATTATATTAGCGGACATGTCATTGACAGGTCCCACTAAAAATATCACACGCTCTTTTAAAAGACGCGAGTAAATATCATATGAGCGCTCACCTCGACCACTTTGCTCAATCACCATAGGAATATAACCTAGGCCTTGGGTTTCTTGTGCTTGGTTAATCAGGTTTGAATGTTCACTCATTATTATTGCCCTCTTTTATCCTGCCATTAATTCATCAAATTTAACTTTTGCATCTTTCACTTTCGCTTTAGCAAGCACCCACTCAACAACATTCGCCTCAGTGGCTAATGCAGCAGGCTCGTCTAATCGCTTAACATCCGCATAGTACCAATCAATCATCTGGGCTGGCTTTTCATAATTTTGCGCAAAAGTCTCTACCATTGTTTTCACTTGGTCAGCACTGGCTTGCAAGTTTTCAGCATTCACTAATTCAGACAATATTAAACGTAGCGCTGTGCTTCGTTTCGCTTGCTCGTCAAACATTTCTGGCTGCAATTGAATCGTCTTAGGATCCATCCCGCGTTGCTGTAAATTTTGCGCTGTCATCTGCATCATACGGTTAATTTCTTCGCTTACTAAGGATTTTGGCAACTCAATTTCAGTCACGTCAATTAAACCTTGGAAAACTTGGTCTTTAACACGTGCATTGATCCGTTTTTCAACTTCTTGCTCAAGACTAAGCTTGATTTCAGCACGCATCTTCTTAACATCACCATCATCAACACCTAGCTCTCTTGCAAAAGCTTTATCCACTTCTGGGTAAGTCGGTCCTGACACACTGTTATACGTGACGGTGTAATCTACTTTTTTACCGGCCAATTGGGCTGGATTATGGTCTTCTGGGTATGTAATTTGAAACGCCGTAGAATCGCCAGCTTTACCGCCAGTCAATTCYTTGTCAAACGCTTCGATACGTCCAACCTCGCCTAAAACAATATCCATGCCTTTATTACCAGTGCTTTCAACTTGCTCACCGTCAATTGAGGCAATCAAGTCAATGTTAATTCTGTCATCTTTTTTAGATGCACGTTTAACTGGYGCATAMGTCACACGCTGTTTTATTARYACATCTATCGTTTTATCTACATTCTTATCTGTCACGCTAAGCACAGGCTTATCAATAGTCACCTTTGCAGCATCACCAACCTTAACTTCAGGGATAATTTCAAATGTAGCCGTATATTCAAGTTCAGTTGCCGCTTCAGCAAAAGGCTTATGTTCAATATTAGGAAATCCAGCTACCCGCAACTTATGCTCGACAACAGCATCGCTAAAACTTGTTTCAACCGCTTTTGCATAAACTTCATCACGCGCTTGTGCACCATATTGCTGGCTGACCAAACTCATGGGCACCTTGCCTGGGCGARAACCTGAAAATTTTGCTGTACGCGAAATTTCTGAAAGGCGTTTTTGAATAACACCTTCCAAATCTGCCAAAGGCAAAGAAATTGTCATGCGTCGTTCTATATTACTAATTGTTTCAACAGATACTGCCATGCTGTACTTCCCGATTAACTGTTCATAAAGAACGATAAGTTTTAATGGTGCGAAAGGAGAGACTCGAACTCTCACGCCTTGCGGCGCTGGTACCTAAAACCAGTGCGTCTACCAATTCCGCCACTCTCGCATATGTTTTTGACCGCGTTCAAACAACGACCTAAACACCAAAGGCGATATTGTATCGCAAATGATACCGTCTGGAAAAGATAATATTACATAAAACAAAGTAATTTAAATATCTTTGTTTTTTTAATTGCCTTTCTTTATAAGATTTAAATTTACTTTTTCAGTAGTGGTCGTTAAAGTATCTGATTAGTCTATTGGTATTAAATATAAATTATTAAATTAAAAACCATTAGCAAAATATTATTCAAAGATTAAAATTATGGAAAACACAAAAGAAACTGCTGAAAATCACATGTTACGCACAGAATTAGAACTGCTGATGAAAGAACKGGAGACCCTGTTGGTCATCGTCGGTGCAGCTGCAGGCCTTATTGCAGAGCTCGACTCTAAAGATTTACCAATCCGCACGATAGAGGCTGCTGACTTGCTAGCAACGTCAGTAAACCTATTGCCCGAAGAATCTTTGCAAGATGCACTGACTTCAGTGCAAGCCACCATAGCGCCATAAGCTAATCCACTGAGCCCGGCCTAGGGCGATGTGGCCAGACAAACTGCTATGCAAAACAARAGACAAATACTGATCGCGACATTGCTCGGCCTGCTTATTGCAAGTTGCGCTATCCAACCATCAAGTCAGCCCTTAGATAGTGTGGCCACGACTGCAAAGTTAATGGCTAAAGACCCAACAAGCGCTGCATTCGAGAAATATTTAATCGAACAAGGTTATACAAAAGAAAATTTGCCGCTAACCACATGGGACACACATAACCTTACGTTAAGTGCACTTTTTTACCACACCAAGCTTGACGTTGCTAAAAAGAAGTTAGCACTCTCTCATTTAGCAATTAAAACGGCAGGTGTANAAAAATACGCCCACTATCAATGGCAGCATTGCACATAGCWATCAAAAAAATGATGATATAAAGCCATGGGCGTATGGTTTATCCATCGATATTCCCAKTGAAACGAACAACAAACGTAACATTAGAATCGAAAAAGCTGAAAGCAACACTGAGGCTGCTCGCATGGATGTTGCTGAAACCGCATGGCAATTACGTCACCAAATCACGACAGACTTAATYGCRCACGATCAACATWTAGCAGAAATTCAGCTTTTACAGCAAMAACTCAGCGCACAAGCCAGCATTGCCGCTATGTTGGAGAAACGTTTAAGTGCTGGRATTGCATCTAGATCCGAGTTAARTAATGCAACGCTATTAACACTTCAAACAAAACACCGCCTGAATAATAAACGTGGCCAACTCAACCTAATTAAAGCAAAATTAGCAGCAGATGTCGGCTTAACACCAGAGAAGTTTTCATTAATCAATATGAAACCACTCTCCATAGAAAACACACTGGCGCAGCAGGCTAAGGTCTTAGATGACACCCTAGAATCAAAAACACTACAAGCGCAAGCATTGCTTAATCGGATTGATATTCGCCTTAGTCTTGCTAAATATGCAGTAGCAGAGGCTGAGATAAAACTGCAAGCAGCGCGACAAATTCCGGATATCACATTAAGCCCAGGCATTCTTTTTGAGTTTGGCGATAGCATTTGGTCTTTAGGTTTTTCCAGTTTGTTCAACCTGCTACATAAAAACACAACGCTTATCGAAGAAGCAAAACAACTGCGTGAGATAGAAGGTGCGCAATTTGAGGACTTACAAGCCAACACAATCGCGCAAATAAACCAAGCGCAGGTGCGTTACCTAGCCGCCAAACAAACCATGCATCAAGCAAATAGTRCGCTCAGTAAACAATTAGGACAAAAAGAAAAAATCAAAAAACAGTTTGAAGCGGGCTTGATTGGAAAAGTTGCCATGACAAAACAGTCGCTAATTGTTTTAGTTGCAAAACAACAATTGCAATCATCCCAGTTTAAACTACTTCAAATTGCCAACCATATCGAAGATATTATGCAAAAACCACTTTATAGTGCTTTTAGAATGCCCATTTCAATTGATAACAAGGCGATATGATGACAACCAAAAAAACTAACATTGTGATTGGGTTGCAGGCCTTATTAATCATCATTCTATTTTGGATGCTTGTTTTTTATGGTAAAGATGAATACGAAGAATTTCGYACAGAACAAGAAGAAGAAATAGAAAGCCTTGACCGYGTTACCGAAAAAGAAGGYATCAGCATCGTYAGTTTATCGCCCGMGGTTCAGAATAACAGCGGCATTAGCACGGCAAAAGTGAAGGCTTTATCTTATCGCGATGAAATTAAGAGCTTTGGCACAGTCCTTCCAGTGGACGCCCTCATTGATGCAAAAACCAACTTGCTGAATCTAAAAGCTGAACTGGCATCAGCACGCGCAGGAAGTAAACTGCACCAAGTGCAATATGAACGACTTAAGACATTAAATGCTGACGATAAAAATGTTTCTGATTTTGCGGTACAACAAGCATTAGCATTAACCAATAGCGATAATGCTGTTATCAATAGCAAGTCATTAGAAATTAATAATTTACAGGCCCGTATTAAACTGAAATGGGGTGAGTCTTTAGCAAAACTAGCGTTAAGCAGACAAACAACACCCCTTTTCAAAAAGTTACTCACTAGAAAAAATGCATTAGTGCAAATCAGCCTGCCTTTTAGCGTATCAGACCCTCAAGCCGGAGACATCATTGCAATCACCCCATTAAATGGCATCCACACCATMAAAGCCAGTTACGTTTCTGCTGCCACTGAAGTGGATAGAAACGGGGCTGGGAAAACGTTTTACTATAGTGCCCCTGCACAAAATTTACGCACTGGCATGCGTGTAACGGTAGAAGCTAACCCAACGAATAGCACCATGACCGATGGCATTGTGATTCCTAGTAATGCGGTCGTTTGGTATGCAGGCACACCTTGGGCTTATTTCAAGCAAGGTAAAGACCAGTTTATACGCCAACCGATTTCCGCAGAGACCGAAGTGGATGAAGGCTGGTTTAATAAGGGCGTTGATGCAAATAGTGAAGTCGTCGTTACGGGTGCTCAATTACTACTTTCAGAAGAGTTTAAATACCTCATAAAAAATGAAAATGATGATTAAGCTAAATCACCTATCCATACAAGATAAGCGCATGACTGCACACTTAAAGGTTGACTTAATATGATGTCCGCCATTGTTCGCTTTTCCATTCGTTTCTACGGCGTCATTATCGGGTTAGCCATTCTGGTTGTGCTTTATGGTAGTTACAGCCTAACRCGTAGTAATTTAGATGTGTTTCCTGAATTCTCCCCCACACAAATCATCATTCAAACGGAATCTCCTGGTTTATCTGCTGAATTAGTGGAAAGCCTTGTGACACAGCCAATTGAAACAGCGATTGCAGGCACTGTTGGTGTCAAAAACATGCGATCGCAATCGATTCCTGGACTATCAGTTGTCACTATTATTTTTAATGAAAACTCTGACATCTACCGCAATCGCCAAGTCATCGCTGAACGACTGAGCACGCTCAACAATCAAATCCCCAAAGGCATCACCCCTAATATCACCCCCCTTACCTCTTCAGCAAGCACTGTTCTTGGCTTTGGGGTCACATCTAAACATCGAAGCTTGATGGAGCTTCGCACACTCGTTGACTGGACAGTCGTACCGCATTTGTTATCCATTCCTGGTGTTGCAGATGTCAATGTGTTTGGCGGTGAAGTGCGCCAATATCAAGTACAGATAGACCCTGCCAAATTAGTGCAATATCAATTGAATATTACTGATGTCGTCGAAGCAACTAAAAAAGCCACGGGGGTAAGTGGTGCAGGTTACATCCAAAACAGTAACCAACGTATTATTATCAACACGCAAGGTCAAGCAAACACGCCAGAGACCTTGGCAAAAGCGACGCTAATACATAAAAATGGGCACACTATTAGGATTGGCGATATTGGCCGTGTTGTAGAAGCAGCAGCACCATCCATTAGTGCTGCCGCCATTAACGAAAAAACGGGCATCTACTTATCTGTGCAGGGGCAATTAGGTGCCAACACCCATGCGGTTACCCTTGCCATTGAATCGGCTTTGCAGGAAATAAAACCCCATCTAACACGTGAAAAAGTCGAGCTGCATGAAGGTTTATTCCGCCCTGCAAACTTCATTGAGACTGCGATTAAAGGGGTAAAGATTGACATCTTAATTGGCTCCATATTGGTTATCAGCATTCTATTTTTATTCTTATTTAACGTGCGTACTGCATTTATTTCTGCAACAGCAATTCCCTTATCCTTATTAACCGCGATTATTGTGCTAAATTACTTTAACATTGGACTGAATATTATGGTGCTTGGCGGTCTCGTCATTGCACTTGGTGAAGTCGTCGATGATGCCATTATTGATACCGAGAATATTTTCAGACGGTTACGTAAAAATCGTTTGTTAGACAAGCCCCTTTCTACCTTTCAAGTCGTTTATGACGCCTCTATGGAAGTTCGAAGTTCTGTCGTATATGCAACCATTATTGTCGTGCTTGTTTTTGCGCCACTACTAACGTTAAGTGGTGTCGCCGGTAAACTTTTTGCGCCCTTAGGCCTCGCCTATATCACGGCCATTATGGCCTCCTTAGTCGTGGCGCTAACCATTACACCTGCCCTATGCTATCTGATACTAGGACCGGCTAAGCTCACATCTGAAGACCCCCCCATTATTAAAGCGATTAAAAAATCCTATGTAAAACTACTACACTTCATTGAAAAGAATTTTAAMATGGTACTCGCTGGTAGCTTTTTAATGATTGCACTAGGGTTAGGCATACTACCTTTGTTTAAAAGCCAATTTATCCCAGCCTTGCATGAAGGGCACTTCATTATGCACATGACGGCAGTGCCAGGCACATCAGAACAAGAGTCTTTACGGCTAGGCAAAAAAGTCTCTAGTGTATTACGCAAAATAGAAGGTGTTCAGTCTATCACGCAGTGGGTAGGCCGCGCACCGAACGGCGCAGATACTTTTGGCACGCATTATAGTGAGTTTGAAATAGAAATTGGCACCTTGTCAGGTCCAGAACAAGATCGAATTTTGGCCGACATTAGGGAAGAACTTTCTGGCGAAGTCGTAGACATGGATGGCGATGGTGTAGCAGAAATTGGCTTTGTTGGCGTTAACTTTGCCATTAATACTTTTTTAACAGAGCGCATTGAAGAAACCATCTCTGGTTACGCGGCATCTACTGTCATTAATATTTATGGTGCCGATTTAGATGCTTTAGACCGTGATGCGCAAAAAATTGCAGCSCTTGTTTCTGGTATTAGAGGCGCAGAAGATGTGCTCGTACAATCKCCCCCAGGCACGCCACAAGCAGTGATTCGACTTAGACCAGATAAGCTTGCCGAATGGGGTTTGAAAACTGTTGATGTATTAGATGCTTTGCGAGCATCTTACGAAAGCGTGCCTATTGCACAAGTGTACTTAGGCAACCACGTAGTTGGATTAACTGTCGTCTTAGAAGAAGAAGCGCGTGATGATATGGGCGACATCAAAAACATTCCTTTTTTCAACCCTGATGGCAAGTTATTACATTTAAATGATATTGCTTTTATCACACAGGAAAATGGGCGCTCTAAAATATTACATGCTGGCGCTAAGCGTATACAAACAGTGACAGCCAACGTTGAAGACCGTGGTATTGCCAGTTTTAATGATGAAATACGCAAGCGCATCAAAAGTGAGATTCGGTTACATCAAGGAAATTACTTAGAGTTTACTGGTGAAGCCGAAGCCAATGCGCAGTCCAGAGAAGATTTATTAGTACACTCTTTACTGGCAGGCATTGCTATTTTCCTCATGCTCTATATTGCCTTTGGCCGATTACGTAATCTACTACTAACATTTGTTAACCTACCCTTTGCCTTAATTGGCGGCATCATCGCCGCACTATTAACAGGTGGCTGGATTTCGTTGGGGTCACTTGTCGGCTTTGTAACCCTATTTGGCATTACGTTACGTAACTCTATTATGATGGTGTCGCATTTCCAACATTTAATTGATAAAGAAAATTGCGTTTGGAATCTAGAAACGTGTATCCGTGGGGCGACTGAACGGCTCCCATCCATCTTAATGACTGCATTGGTCACTGGACTKGGTTTATTGCCCTTAGCGATCGGTAGCAATCAACCAGGGAGAGAAATTGAAGGRCCAATGGCGACTATTATTGTGGGTGGTTTAATCACGTCAACCATCTTAAATTTACTGATATTACCGACGATCATGCTGCATTTTGGTGATTTCAAAAAACAACAGTTAGATTAACTACATTTCAAATTGCATTAATCGTATTTAATATATTTAAAGCGCGCATCCTCATTCGGGGTACCTTCTAATGCACCACCATCTAAAGCCGGCTGCCACGCAATCACTTGTTCAATTTTAGTGGCTAACTCAAAGTCTTTATCTGTAATGCCCTTAGCGCTATGTGTGGATAGCTTAACAATCACAAAAGCATATGAAACCGTTAAGTCAGGGTGGTGCCAAGCTGCTTCAGCGAGATGACCCACTGTATTAACCACCATTAGCGTGGCTTTCCAACCGCTTGTTTTATACTTACGCCGTATCCAGCCGTTCTCGAAGAACCAGTGTGGCAGTTCTTTTTGAAGCTTTTCTGTGACTTCATCTTCTGTATAAACGTGACTTGTTGTCATGATTAATGGATTGAACCTGCTACTTTATCCAGCGTTTCATAATTAACACCTTCTAAGAAATATTCACAATCTGTTTTCTTAAGCATCCAGCGTCCAAATGTTTTATTTAAAACAAAATCACTAAATGCCTTATCAACAATACCACTTTCGCTCATCATTCTTAAGCTTAATGCATTTCCTTCTGGCTTATCTGATTTCACTAGTACTAACTGCTGTGCATCAACCTTTTCAGCCAGCCATGCAGCAATGCTATCTGAAGTCACATCCCAGCTTTTAGGTATGCTCTCATCTGCCAATACCATCTGGCTAGGTAGCCAGACAATACAGCGGTGTTGCCAAATACGTTCGTCAATTTCCATTTCAGATTTTGCTACCGCAAGGTCAGCGTTCATATTTGCCAACAACAAACCAAACTGATCCATTGCCAATACCGCAAGCTTATGCGCGCAGGCCTCGCTAATTTTTGATACTTTTTGTGCATCTCGTACTGCATCTGCAAAAACACCACCGCCCGGCACAATAATAATGTTGCCATCGCTGAACTTTGCAAAAAGTCCTAGCCAACGCTCTAGCTCAGGCGAGCCTAATAAACTACCACCAACTTTAACTACCCACACAGTTCTTCCTTTTTTATTTTTTGTTACGCCTAACCATTTTAGGACCTTGTTCGATAATGGAAAATAACCACATATTGTTCTCATTACCGCCCCTAAATTAGGTTTGGTCTTCAGTGCACGTAAAAAAAACTTAATCACGTCGTTTAAAAAACTTTAGTAGTTTTACCATCGTAGACGCTTTATCTAATGTTTCCAAGTACTCATTCGGGCCATTGGAGTCCGCTACAATACCACCGCCGGCATAATAACTCAGTTGCTTCTTACTTACCACCGCCGTACGGATTGCGATATTAGTATCCATTTTACCATCGAAACTAATATACCCCACTGCCCCACAATAAATACCACGACGATTAGGTTCCAATTCCTCAATAATTTGCATTGCGCGCACTTTTGGCGCACCTGTAATAGAGCCGCCAGGGAAGCATCCTTTTAATAAGTCTATAACGGTAGAATGTTGATGAAGTTTAGCCGAGATAATGCTTACTAAATGATGCACATTAGCAAAACTCTGCAATTGGAATAACTTCTCAACGGTTACACTGCCTATTTCACAGTTTTTACCAATATCATTCCTTAACAAATCGACAATCATTAAATTCTCAGCCTGATCTTTCGCGCTATTTTGCAATGCTGTTGCATAAGCCAAGTCTTCAGTTGCGTCATCAGAGCGCGGCCTTGTCCCTTTTATTGGCCGCGTTTCCACGTAATCTCCAACCACCTGAACAAAACGCTCTGGCGAGTTGGACAACACTTGAAAACATTCCTCTGCATTGTGTGGCAATTGCATATAAGCCATAAATGGAGCTGGACTTATCTCGCGCAATTTCTTATAAGCAGCCCAACCGTCTCCCTCAACATCGGCATGAAACCGTTGCGCTAAATTAACCTGATAACAATCACCTGATTTAATATATGCCTTTACTTGATCGAAAGCTTTTTGATACTCAGCTTTAGAAAAATTAGCTTCAACCGCTGAGTTCACAACAAATGAAGTTTCTATTGGCACGTATGGCGCATCAAATAGGCGGCACAAATCATCCCAGGCTTCTTGCGTTTTTACCGACAAGCCATGTGAAATCAAAAAGCTACATTGCTTTCGGTGATCCACGATAACAGCCCAGTCATAGATCCCCACCATCATTTCAGGGATGTCTTCTGCTGGATTTTTATCATTTATTGTTTCTAACCGTCGACCTAAATCATAGGAAAAATAACCCATTGCTCCGCCAGCAAATGGCACATCGACTGCTGGTGCTTTATATCGACTCAATAGTTTGTTTAATAATACAAAAGGATCTTCTTTAGAGAACTGTTCATCTCCCCCTTCACGTATCTTAGTGTGTTCACCGGTTGTCACCAAAGTCGCAATGGGTTTTGCAACCAAAATATCGTATTGGCCATACTCGCTACCAGGTTCACCGGTGCTCGGCTCTATCATCTGACCACTATCTAGCAGCATGGCCCACGGCTCGTGCGCAACGCGCTCAAATAAGCGAACGCTATCATGGTGGTAAGCTAGGGTATGTTTTAAGATGCTCATGGGGCAGCATTCCTTAAGAAGGCCAACTTTGCGACAGCGTAAGCTGGCAAACAAACATCTAAGTCACTACTAACGTCAACATCTAGCAATGAAGTAAAGCTAGCATAAGGGTGGCTAAGCGCATGCGCTATTGCTTGCACTAAAAACTTTCCTGCCCCTGCTCCCACGATAGTCATCCCGTCTTTTAAATGTTTCAACACTGCTAATTCAATCTGATTCAACTGTTTCTTTCGGCAATCTTCTGCAAGTTTCTGCCAGACCTCAAGCGATTTATCTTCCACATCATGCCCCATCATTCGGGCTAAACGTCTAGCCGAAGCGAATATTGTTTTCGGTGCGCCATCTGCGGTTTCTATCATATCAAGCGCATCTGGCAGTTCCTCTGTTAAGCGATAAACATCTGCCATCGTTGCAAAATACTCAGCAGCAACATTGGTGGCTTCGGCATCTAACAGTAGCTTCTGGGCCACAGCCATTACGGGTGTACGAACAACGCCAGTATAGACTAACGTATCCTGCTGCATACGATTTGCATCTGTTAACCCGCCATCAATAACATTGCCACCCTCAATCAAAATAATATCCGTTGTTSTACTACCAATATCAATTAATAGTGCAGATGGTAAATATTTTGCAAGAAAAGAAGCACTCGCATGCCAATTTGCAGAAGCAATCATCGCTGTGTTTTCTGACACATCGTTGATGGTCACAAAGCCATCTTCGTTTGCGGAAGCGCGCATACAATAAAACAGCGTTTCGCCACCTAATAAACTAGTCACAAATCGAGAAATTTCCAGCACACCTTCATCTCGACCAGAGAATAAATCGACTAATTCGCCAGTCATGGTCACTGCGTGATGCACTTGATTTGATGCAATTTTAAAACTTTTCAAAATTGCGTCAATGGCTGTTTCCAACCTATCTAGACCTAACCATAAAGGACACGCTAACTGTTGCATCTGCATCACGTCACCATTCACATCTAACAGTACGGCTTTAAGATGTGCGCCACCAATATCCCAACCTATCTGCTTATGCATGGTGTTGACTCATTTCTAGCAATACTTCTTTTTTCATAATGGCCGGCCAAGAGAAATTTTCTTGCGTTAATGACTGCAAGATTAATTCAGCTGGGTTATACCCAGTGGCTTCTTGTAGCGCAACATAGCTCGTGGTTAATCGTGGGTTAATCTCAACAACGGTCACTTGCTCAGCATCCGCATGACTGACAATGATATCGATACCAACATACGCTGCTAAATCAGGTAATAATTGTGCAATTTTATTCGCGATCATTTCAAATGCTTCCCAATATTGGCGCATCCCATTGACAACACAGCCCTTGTAAATAAGCACGTTACTCTCAATATCTATCAATTGCTTATTGCAACTCAACACATTGGCTTTGCCTTTATGCATCACACAAGAAATGCTAGCGGCCTCCCCTTTTATATARGGTTGAATGACATGTGTTTCAAGCCGGTTGCTCTGCAACATCCAATGCGTTAAATCATCTACTGCATCAAAACAAACGGTTTCTTCACAACCAGCACCCTTATCTGGTTTTACTAACCATTGAACATTGGTTGTTTTAGGCCATTCAGCGAATGAAAATGTATCTAYMGYYGYRATGCCWGMKNGCNNAATYNGYTSRKMMYWWGMYWNNTTASTKYTWCNARGCARMCNACTGNAYGWTRAWMNASARYYTMYWAWTMTTTTTTCATGCTTCAAAGCTAATGCAGTCATTCTTTCTAAATAACCATCCGTTTCTGGTGCAATCAACCAAACGGCATCTGCCTCACGAAAGGCATCATCCCACACCTGCCAAACATCCATCTTTGCACTCACTATATGACAAGTATCGTAATCAACAGGGGGTGTTAGTCTAACGTCTACAGTCGTGACTATTTGGTAAGGCAAAAGCGATAAGTCCTGCAACAAGGCATCTCGCATAAGCTGGCCCTGTCTTGCAAGTTCTGGATGCAAGTCACTGTGATTAAAACCACCTCCAGTGATAAACTCACATACAAATATTTTTCTTATAGGTTTATTTTGCACATTATTCCAGTAATTGATTTACTTAACGGCATTATCGTCCATGCAAAAAAGGGAGAACGGTCACATTATTTACCAATCGTTTCCTCACTTACTGAATCAATTCAAGCTATCGATATTGTAAAGGCTTTTATGGATATTTATCCATTTAAAACACTCTATATTGCAGATTTAAATGCGATACAAGCATTAGAAAACACTGATGTTAATCACATCAAAATTATTGAGGAAATTARGATAGCATTCCCTAATGTAGARCTGTGGGTTGATGCTGGCATAACGACTATAGAAGATACTAAAAAATGGGTTGGGTTACCGGTAAGGCCTATCTTAGGGAGTGAGTCTTTTTCTACCCTTGCGCAGTACCAATCTCTAGCATCCTCACTTAGCAAGCCTTTTACATTGTCATTAGATTTTTTACCTCAAGGTTATGAAGGACCTAATGCCTTAATACAATCGGCTCAACACTGGCCAGCTGATATTATCGTTATGACATTAGCAAAAGTTGGTGCTAACAATGGTATTGATACACAGGTAATAAAAACCATCATGGAAAAAGCTGACCATCATGCAATCTATGCTGCTGGCGGCATCCGTCACGCAGCAGATTTAGGGCAACTTAAACAATTAGGAGTAAAAGGCTGCTTACTAGCTTCAGCACTACATAACAAACAAATATCGACGAAAGATYTAGACAAGCTTCTCGYGTAAAAAAACCCGAGAAAACTCGGGTTTTTAATCTTACGAATCCAACGCTATTCTAAGTTCGCATGAATCGCGCGCATACCTTCTTCAGTTAAGCCTTTTTCTGCGATTAAATCAGCAATACAAGCCTCTAAGAAAATCAATGTTGAAAGCTCAAATTGTGAGCCCATTGGCATTTCTTTTGTTACAGGGAAGCTGTTGTCATTACCAATTTGCACCAGTAGGTCAGCTTCATCCGCCATAGCAGATGATGATTTCATTGAAACCACCGCTAATTTAGCGCCTAAAGATTTGGCTTTCTTAACGAAAGGCAATAATGTTGCTGTTCCACCAGAACCAGAAACCAATATTAACAAGTCGCCTTCTTTAATCGCTGGTGTAGCCACTTCACCCACCATGTTAACGTCATAGCCAGCATGCAGTAAACGCATTGCAAAAAAGCGTGACACTAATAAYGAWCGRCCGGCGCCGCCAATAAACGTACGGTTTGCACCAGCAACTAATTTCAATAGYTTTGCAGCATTACTGTTATCAGTTTCACTTAAGATAGTGGTCAAACGATCCAGAATAAAYTTTTGATTACTCATCATGACTCCTCAATATAATTCATATACTTAAACAAAAAATCCCGACACATTACTGAGTCGGGATTTTATATACTCAATCAATAATTAATTATTGATAACAGAAATTATCCGTGAGCAATTTTGTTGATTTCTGCAGCAGAAGCAGCAGGATCGTCAGCACCGTAAATTGCAGCACCTGCAACGATGATGCTAGCACCAGCGTCACGTACTTGAGCAGCAGTAGCAGCTTTAACACCACCAGCAACTGAAATTTCAACACCTGTTTTAAGATCAGCAACTAATTGCAAATCAGCAAATGGTGTTTCGCCAGCAGCTTGTTGATCTAAACCAGTGTGAACACCGATGATGTGAGCACCAGCAGCAACAACTTCTTTAGTTTTAGCAGCTTTATCAGCAACGTTGATCAAGTCAACTTGTGCTTTTTTACCGTATTTGTTAGCAACATCAATGATGCCTTTGATTGTACCCATGTCAGCACAACCTAATACTGTACAGATGTCTGCACCAGCTTTGTAGAAAGGCTCAGCTTCGTAGAAGCCAGCGTCCATTGTTTTCAAATCAACAAGGATTTTGTTGTTAGGGAATTTAGCACGTAATGTTTCTAGTAATTTAATACCGTTATGCTTGATGCAAGGTGTACCAATTTCTAAAATGTCAACGTGTGGAGCAACTTGAGTTGCTAATGCAACAGTTGCGTCAAAGTCTAGTGAATCTAATGCCATTTGGGTTAAAGCCATGGTTAATCTCCGATTAGGTTAGTTATTACAATAAAATCTTGTAGATATATTGCTCTTCTTTGTTAATACAAAAAATCTGGACACTTATGATAAGTGTCCAGTAGATTTATGTCAATGTTAAAGCACTTAAATTACAGCAATATGACCCATGTGGGTATACATACCAGCACTCAAACAATGTAGGTTTAAAGTTTTGCGCTTAACGCATCCTCTAATTTACTTTGATCAGCAACAAATCCGCGAATACCTTCTGCTAGTTTTTCTGTTGCCATTGCGTCTTGATTTAAGTCAAAACGGAATTCGTCTTCTGTCATTCTTGTTGGCGGTGTTTTCGATGCGCCGCCATCTTTTAGTACTTGCGTTAAAGTACCTTCAGTTGCCGCAAGGTCTTGTAACAAGCCTGGAGAAACCGTTAAACGATCACATCCAGCTAGTGCAATCAATTCACCTGTGTTACGGAATGAAGCACCCATTACTACTGTTTTGTAGCCATGTTCTTTGTAATATTGGTAAATACTACGCACGGAAACCACGCCAGGGTCTGTTTCTTGCGTATATGTTTCACCTGTTTTCGCTTTGAACCAATCCAAGATACGCCCAACGAAAGGAGAAATCAAGAATACGCCAGCTTCAGCACATGCGCGCGCCTGACCAAAACCAAATAGTAACGTTAAGTTACAGTTAACGCCTTCTTTTTCAAGGGCTTCACCCGCTTTAATGCCCTCCCATGTGGATGCTAACTTAATTAACACACGGTCAGTCCCAACGCCTGCTTCTTTATATAGCGCAATTAACTTGCGGCCTTTAGCAATCATTTTTTCTGTATCGAATGATAAACGCGCATCCACTTCTGTAGAAATACGGCCTGGCACTACTTTAGAAATTTCAATGCCGATTAACACAGCTAGCTTGTCTGCAGCATTTTCAATTTGATCTTCTTTGCTTCCGCCTTGTGCTTTTGCAAAAGTGATTGAATCTTCAATTAGGTGCGCATACTGCGGCAGTTTACTTGCTTTAAGTAATAAAGATGGGTTAGTTGTTGCATCAACAGGTTTGACTGATTTAATTGCTTCTACATCACCTGTATCTGCCACGATTGTGGTCATTGCTTTAAGTTGGTCTAATAAATTGGCCATTGCATCCTCCTAGAAAATTTTGTCTTTAAGTTTTACTGAATTCAGTTTTTCTGAAATAGAATTCCTGCATTATATCTCAAATCCCCCCCGCTGACTGGACAACTTACCTTCTTAAACCATTTGTTTTGCTTGTGCTGCAAATTGCAAAACATTGTTAATTRCATTGCATCTCAACCGATGTCTACAGATACTGATTGCTAAGTACATTGTGTAGAGAAATCAACTTATGCAACCGCATCATCACGAAGAAGATATTGCTA
Source organism: Methylophilaceae bacterium (assembly GCA_002401735.1). Classification (GTDB taxonomy): domain Bacteria; phylum Pseudomonadota; class Gammaproteobacteria; order Burkholderiales; family Methylophilaceae. The sequence goes on from NVTX01000011.1 coordinate 18,538, forward strand.
GTAATGCATTAGAGCTGCTATCAGCCACCAGCACATGGTTATTAATAAGACATCAATGGCTTATTAATACAATGCGCTGTGTACTAACCGGTGAAAATCCATCCCCTTTAGCAGACTTAGCGGAATTTGATAGCATTATCCCTAGACATCTAAAGCTATCRGAAAACATGATGCGAAGCTTTAATGAAGTGAAAGCATCATTGGAAGAGCGCTGGTTAGAAGCGACTAAAGCCATACACCCTATGTCTGGCCTTACTATTTTTGAGCAACTTAATAATTATCAGGTGTTAGCGCATCGCTTCATGTTGGCGTCTAAAGAAGGCAATCAAAAGCTWTTRCAAGAGTTCGCCATGCGTGACACATTAACTGGCGCAATGACTAGGCTAACGTTGAATGCAAGCCTTACTCAAGCAATTTATCACACCACGCGATATAACAAGCCCTCTAGCATTGCCTTTTTAGATCAAGATGGCTTTAAAACGATCAATGATCATTGGGGMCATGTKGCCGGCGACCAAGTATTAGCCAAAACRTCAGAAATCATTCAAGACAACTTAAGACCTCATGACAAACTGTTTCGATATGGTGGTGATGAATGGTTGATTTTAATGCCAGCCACTTCAGAAAAGTTAGCRAACAAAGTWATCGCTAGRATACAAAAARTTTGTAGCAAGYATCCATTCAAAGCCGGCMATRATGAAACGTTTCATTCCACCTTTAGTTATGGCATTGCAGAATCAAATGAAGATTCCACCCCCAAAGGATGGATTATACAAGCGGACAATCAGCTTTACGCCAGAAAAAGATAAAGCCGTTTAGGCTTGCGCAAGCGGTTGAAAATCCACCACTGGCAACTGCAAACTAAATGTTGTCGGTTGACCTAAATCGCTATTCACATAGATGGAGCCCATGTGTTTTTCTGCCACTGTRCGGACRAAATACAAGCCYAACCCTGCCCCGCCAGCCAGCTTCTCATGCCCCTTCATTCGAGAAAAGCGTTTAAACAAGTTGGCTTGCTCTGCAGCCGGTATTCCTGGCCCWTTGTCAGTAACAGAAAAAACCACCYGTTTTTYATCTTCATCCAGACTTAAGCTAACGATAAYTTCCGAGTTTTTTGGYCCGTACTTAACKGCATTTAAAATAAGATTAAGCACAGCACGATGTAATAAACCAAAGTTTCCACGCACCCAAATAATATCTTCTGCAATTTCCCGCTTTAAAACCATTTKYTTTTCTATTGCTGCATCATAAGCATCATCAATGGCTTGATGAACTAAMCCWGCCAAATCRACCTCATTAAATTGCGTRCTATCCATCATCTCCGCACGTGARGCCTGTAAAAAATCCTCCGCYAAATTAAGCGCCTGAGATAAWGGCACATGGAGTTTTTTCTTTAATGCKGAATGTTGCTCCAGCACCATRAGCGCGCCMGCAATCGGCGCRCGTAARTCATGTGAGATAAAAGCTARSGTTTCTTTTCTATCGGCATTKAGGAAAYGGAGYTGCTGYGATGCCGTTCGAACTTGCGCAATCCGTGCAGCAAATTTGTCATAGCCTTCTCGCTTTAAATTATCTGTTTGATCAGGCAAACTCATTAAATTTTGCTTCAAATAACTCAACTCAAAATCCAAAAACTTTTGCGCAGCTTCTAATTTCCGCCAACTCCATATCGGGTAAGCCATCACCAAAGACACTAAGGCCGCCGCAGGGGGAATCCAAATATTTAATAATTTTGGAAGCACACCCAAAACCACTGCAACAACAATCATAAACAGAATTGTTGTTAAAAATCCGATTAATGCTGATGATTTTGGCATCCATAGTAATGGCATCACKGATAACAACATCACCACAAACAAACTTACCCAGAAAGGGGCTTGCTGAATCAAACTGTCTTGACGTAGGGATTCTAGAACATTGGCATGAAACTCAACGCCAGCCATTGGCAAACCYAAACCAGAGACAGGTGTTGTTAAAAGATCGTTCATCCCTAGTGCGGTTGCCCCAACCAGTACGATTTTGTCTCTAAACAATCCTTTAGGAAACTCTCCTTTTAAGACTTGCGCATAAGATATCCGATTAAAGTGCCCTGRTGGCCCTAAAAAATTGACTCTCCGTTGATCCTTCCTAACCAAGCTATATGGATTAAGGCTAGCGCCTTCAGGCAATGCATTAAAATCGTTTTTCGTCGGGTGTTTTTGTGCTGTGTTTAGAACGGCTTGCGCGAACAACTGCCAGACGGGCGCGCCTAACCCTTCATACAAGTAAACACTTCGGGCAATACTATCCTCATCTAGCACTGCGTGTATACGGCCAATATCAGCAGCGGGCTGAATCAAATTAGGTAATGGCAGCGTTTCAACAATTTGACCGTTAGCTCTTATCGTTTCTAACAATACGGGGAGCACAACATTCCCAGCACCGTTAATCGCTTGCGCGAGCGCTTCATCCGCATGTGGGTTTGTTTGTTCGGGCTCCGCAAAAATAACATCAAAACCTATAACGGCTGGTTGCTCAAGCGCTAAATGCTGCAACAAATTGGCGTGCACTTGCCC
>NVTX01000012.1 GCA_002401735.1 Methylophilaceae bacterium
TTCGGGCTTATCGGTGGTTGTATTTTCTAATGATTGCTTTTGCAGTGTATTTTGCAAATGTTTAGCCACAGCTGCACCCGTATCGATCACAACCACGGTGTCCCCCACCACTTTTTGAATTAAATCACGGACAAATGGATAGTGGGTACAGCCTAATACAATGGTGTCCGCCCCTGCATCGAGCAATGGTTGGCAATATTGTGCAATTAATGCTTTGGTTATTGCTGTATTAAGCTCGCCACGCTCTATGCATTCAACTAAGCCAACACAGCCTTGCGTATGCACTTGAATGTTTTGACCATAGCTAGTTAACAATCCTGCAAACTGTGCACTTTCCAATGTACCCACTGTGGCTAACACGCCTATCACACCATTTTTGCTAGCAAGTGCGGCGGGCTTTACGGCTGGCTCCATACCGATAATAGGTAGTGTGTAGCGCGCACGCATTTTTTCTATCGCCGCTGCCGTTGCTGTATTACAGGCAACAACTAGGGCCTTAACCTCTTGTGCGATGAGAAAATCAGCGATAGTAAAGCAACGTTCTATAATTTGTTCTGGGGTCAAACTGCCGTACGGTGCATATTGACTATCTGCACCGTAATAAAGGCTTTCATGTGGCAACAAGCTGTGAATGTGCTTAAGCACTGATATGCCACCCACACCAGAATCCATCACGCCAATGGGTTTGCACCCATTGGAACGATAATTTGATGACTTATTATTAAGTAATTTGTTATGCATGATTTATAATGTCCAATTATATTAGAAACATAAGCAATGGGTAATCGATTAAGTAAGATTTACACACGCACAGGTGATGGTGGTACCACAGGCCTGGGTGATGGCACTAGAGTCGCAAAGAATAGTTTGCGCATACAAGCCATGGGTGATGTAGATGAGCTTAATGCTGTTCTTGGCATACTCTTAACCGATCCAGTTTCTGACAATATTCGTACTTGCTTAACTGAAATCCAACATGATTTATTTAATCTTGGCGGCGAAATATGCATGCCAGATGTTGAAATAATAAAGGCTGACCGTATTAAAGCACTAGAAACAATGCTAGATCAATTTAATGACACACTGACACCATTGAAAGAATTTATTCTACCTGGTGGTAGTCGCGCGGCTGCACACTGTCATTTAGCAAGAACCGTCTGTAGGCGTGCAGAACGTACGATGCATACACTTAACGCAGAAGAGAAAATCACTGCAGTCTCTTTGCAATATATCAATCGTTTGTCAGACTTTCTGTTTGTACTATGTCGTATACTCAATAAAGAAGCTGATATCCCCGACGTGCTATGGAATAACACGGCGAATAAATAACCTCTGAAAAATGAATCTCGTAAACCCATGATTAGAAAATTTCTTAATAAAGTTTTTAAAAAACGTCAACAAGCGGAAATCGCCATCAACCAGGCTGAAAGTAATTTGCCTGATTCGGTAAAAAGGATTCCCAAAAAGAAACATAAAATCAACCAAGACTTAATTAGTTCTGCCGCACTAAAAACCTGTAAAGGCCTACATGATGCAGGCTTTGATGCTTATATTGTCGGCGGTGCCATTAGAGATTTATTATTAAACTTTAAGCCAAAAGATTTTGATATTGCCACGAATGCAGAGCCAGAAGAGGTGAAAGATATATTCCGCCGCTCACGTATCATCGGCAGGCGCTTTCGACTCGTCCATGTGCTTTGGGGCAGAGAGACAATTGAAGTCTCTACATTCCGAGGCCACCATGACAACAAGGGTGACGCATCAACCAATGATACTGGCCGCATCTTACGCGATAATATTTTTGGTAGTTTAGAAGATGATGCTGTTAGACGTGACTTTACGGCTAATGCACTTTATTACAACCCACAAACTGAAGATGTATTGGACTTCCATAATGGCGTTGCTGATGTAAAAGCGCGACTATTACGCATGATAGGTGACCCAAGAAAACGTTACCAAGAAGATCCCGTGCGGATGCTGCGTGCGGTAAGACTTTCTGCAAAGCTAGGCTTGAAAATTGATAAAGCCACGGAAAAACCAATTGCCGAAATGGCAGACCTATTGCAAGACGTACCACCCAGCCGYYTATTTGATGAAATGTTAAAACTGTTTCTTTCAGGTCACGCGATAGAAAGCATTAACATCTTACGCGAGCAGCACTTACACCATGGCTTACTCCCTTTGCTTGATGTCGTACTAGAGCAGCCCTTAGGTGAAAAGTTTGTCATGTTGGCGTTAAAAAATACAGATGACAGAATCATGCAAGGAAAGTCATCTAACCCAAGCTTTCTATTCGCCTCATTACTTTGGCATGAAGTTTTAAAAGCATGGGAAGTACACAAAAAAGAAGCGCCGATGATTCCGGCCTTATACAAAGCAATGGATGAAGTGATTCAATTACAGGCCAAAAAATTAGCGATTCATAACCGCTTTGTTTCTACCATGAAAGAAATTTGGGCCATGCAACCGCGTTTTGAACAACGCGGTGGCAAGCGCCCTTTTGCCTTACTAACCCACCCCCGCTACCGAGCAGCCTATGACTTTATGTTGTTACGTTGCGAATCAGGTGAAATTCCAACTGAAATTGGCGAGTGGTGGACTACCTTTGCACATGCGAAATCAGAACAACGGACTGCAATGCTATTACCTGACACATCACCTAAAAAACGGCGTAGACGTAAGTCCAAAAAGAAACCAGCCAATGTTGAGGGAAGTAGTAGTGCATAAAGCTTATATTGCGCTTGGCAGCAATCTAAGTAACCCYGCATCACAAGTAAAAAAAGCGTTTGTGGCATTAGAGAATCTGCCAGAAACAAAGGTCATTAAGYGCTCTAACTTATACCAATCKGCMCCYGTYGGTTATGACAATCAACCAGACTTTATTAATGCGGTTGTCGAAATCAATACAGACTTAAGCCCTGAAGCACTGATGGAGGCTTTACTAACCATTGAGCAAACATTTGGTCGAGAGCGCCCTTTTGCAAATGCACCACGCATTCTTGATTTAGATTTACTCTGCTRTGAAAATACAGAGGGATATATYGTGCAAGAAACTGACTTTTTAACGCTRCCGCATCCGCGCATGCACTTACGTGGCTTTGTTTTACTACCATTAGCTGAGATAGCGCCAAACTTGGTTATTACCCATGATGAAGTTATTCCTAAACACAGTATTGTTGTAAAATTAGCGGAAAATTTCCAAAACCAAGGCATTGTGAAACTAAACAATCATCATTAAGCATGACTATTTTTAAAAAATACCCATTTATCGTTGTTGAAGGCCCAATAGGCAGTGGAAAAACTACTTTAGCGCAAATGCTATCGGATAAGTTCTCGACGCAATTGTTGTCAGAAAAAGCTGAAGAGAATCCTTTTCTAGCCCGTTTTTATCAAGACGCTAAACGCTATGCATTGCCGACACAGCTCTTTTTCTTATTTCAGCGTTCTAGACAAATTGCAGATGTGACGCAAATGGATATGTTTTCTCAGCCGATTACTGCCGATTTTTTCTTGGAAAAAGATCCTTTATTTGCACGCTTAAATTTAACCGATGAAGAGTATGCCCTTTACCATCAAATTTATACCCACTTACAACTCAAGTCTCCGAAACCTGATTTGGTGATTTATTTGCAAACACCGGTAGATGCACTTTCTGAACGCATCTCAGACCGAAATATCAAGTATGAATCTGATATCCCCTATGAATATATCGAACGTTTATCGAATGCTTATAGTGAATATTTCCACAGCTATGATGCTGCGCCAGTTCTTATTGTTAATAATGAAAAGTTAAACATTATTAAAGATGAAAGTGCACTTGAATTATTAGTGGATAGGATAGGTCAAATTAAAAGCAGGCGCGAATATTTCAACCCTAATTTCGAATAAAGCATATGCCACTTAATCGACTACAAACGCTTATCAAATCCGGTGAAAAGCTAGCCATGCTCACTTGTTATGATGCGACTTATGCCAAGCTGATGGAATTAGCTGGCACCGACATCTTGCTCGTTGGCGACTCGCTTGGCATGGTGCTGCAAGGAGCAGAAAATACGCTTAACGTCAGCATGCACCACATGACCTACCACACAAAAAGTGTTGCTGCCGGGGCGCCAAACACTTTAATCGTTGCCGACATGCCGCTTGGTAGTTATGAGCATGATAACGAAGCCGCTTATAAAAATGCGGTATGGCTGATTAGATCTGGTGCGCACATGGTGAAATTTGAGGGTGGCGGCGCCAAAGTGGAAACAGCGCGCTACTTAGTAGAACGCGGCATTCCCGTATGCGCCCACTTAGGTTTTACACCACAGTCTGTTAATCAACTCGGTGGTTATAAGATTCAAGGCAAAACGCCAGAATCTGCACAACAGATTCTTGCTGATGCAAAAGCGATGGACGATGCTGGTGTGAGCATGATCGTACTAGAAATGGTACCAGCAACACTCGCAAAAGACATTACCGCATCGATTAACGCAGCCACGATTGGCATTGGCGCAGGGGTCCATTGCAGTGGCCAAGTATTGGTTTTACAAGATTTAATCGGCATTTATACAGGGCCAGCAAGTAAGCAACCTAGCGACTTCAAGTCTCCCCGTTTTGTGCGTAACTTTCTAAAAGAGACCAACAGCATCCAAGAGGCAATTTCCGCTTATATCAAAGCCGTTAAAGATAAATCCTTCCCGGCTAAAGAGCATAGTTACTAATGCAACTTATCCATAGCAGTGCGGAACTAAAAGGCGTTCTAAGTAAAAGAAAACGTGTTGCTTTTGTACCCACAATGGGCAATTTACACGCGGGGCATTTGCAACTGGTAGAGATAGCAAAGCAACATGCCGATTGTGTCGTCGTCAGCATTTTTGTTAATCCACTACAATTTGGCCCAAACGAAGACCTAGATAAATACCCGCGCACTTTAGCAGCAGATTGTGAAAAGTTAGAAGCCATTGGTGCCAATGTTGTTTTCGCACCTAGCGTGAGCGAAATGTACCCAGGTTTTAATGGGAAATCGCTTAACCAAAACGTAACGATTAACTTACCTGCAATCGCCTCTGAATTATGCGGGGCTAGCAGATCAGTGCACTTTTCTGGTGTAGCGACAATCGTATCTAAGTTATTTAATATTGTTCAACCCAATGTTGCTGTGTTTGGTAAAAAGGATTTTCAACAACTATTTATTATTCGAAAATTAGTGAACCAGCTTAACTTTCCGATAGAAATTATTGCAGGGGATACGGTACGCGAACAAGATGGATTAGCCCTCAGCTCTCGCAATGGAAAATTTAATCCAGCTGAAAAATTACAAGCTGCACAATTACATCTCACGTTAAGAGAAGTGGTAGAAGCCATAAAACTAAAGCAGAAAGACTTTATAACGATTGAAGCGGATGCAGCGCAACGCCTTTCTGAAAAAGGCTGGCAGGTCGATTACATCTCTATCCGATCATCTGCCACACTCCAGCCAGCATCAAAAAATGATGGTAATTTAGTCATATTAGGCGCTGCGACACTCAACGAAACACGCCTAATTGATAACATTGAATTTTGCGCTAAACCGTTGAATTGATTACAATGCTAAGTCTTTAATGTTAGATGGTAAACCTTGATGCAAAGAACGATGCTTAAATCTAAACTTCACCGCGTACATGTGACGCACAGCGAGCTACATTATGAAGGTAGTTGTGCTATCGATGAAGCTTTACTTGAAGCCGCTAATATTAGCGAATACGAGAAAATTGAAATTTATAATGTCACGAATGGTGAGCGTTTTAGCACCTATGCGATTCGTGCAGACCGCCACTCTGGCATCATCTCCACCAATGGCGCTGCTGCACATAAAGCAAAGCCCGATGACATTATTATCATCGCCACTTACGCGCAATATAGCGTGCTTGAGTTAGAAACATACAAGCCAAGCCTTGTCTATGTGGATGACCAAAATCGCATTAAAGAACTCAAAAGCAAAATCCCAGCGCAAGCTGCTTAACCAAACTATTTTAGAGGTAATCCTTTGTCAGATTTAATTACAATGAAAGATGCGGTAGTCACCGCAATAGAAGATATCAAAGGGTTTGATATTACAGTATTGGATGTTACAAAATTAACATCCATGACCAGCTACATGATCATTTGCAGTGCTAATTCATCACGCCAAACAAAAGCAATCGCTGACCATATCCATGTGGATCTTAAAGCCAAAGGCTTTGTCCCGCGCGGCCTTGAAGGTGAAAAAGATGGGGATTGGGTGCTGGTCGATTTAGATGATGTCGTTGTGCACATCATGGTGCCTGCAACACGCGCATACTACAATCTCGAGCAATTATGGGGAGGCGAAAGCAAGCATGTGACTGCCGACACCCTCAAGCCAACGGCAACATAACCTTCCGCACCCCACATGAAACTTAAAGTTATTTCAGTTGGCCATAAAATGCCTGACTGGGTAACGGCTGCGTGCGCTGAATATACGAAGCGCATGCCGCGTGGATTAACAGTTGAAATTATAGAAATCAAACCGGATAAGCGCACAGAAGGTAAGAAAAGCACTGCGGTACAAGAGGCTGAAGCCAAGCGCATCCTAAAAGCAGCCAATAAAGATTATTTAATTGCTTGTGATGAAAAAGGCGTGGAAAAAACCACGGTTCAATTAGCCGAGATCATGAAATCTTGGCAGGAAATGGGCCGCGATGTCAGCATTGTTGTCGGCGGTGCAGATGGGCTAGCGCCTTCCCTTATCAAACGGGCTGATTGGTGTTGGTCATTATCTAAACTGACCTTGCCACATGCGTTTGTACGCGTATTGCTTACTGAGCAGTTATACAGAATGCATTGCATCAACCAAAACCATCCATACCATCGCGAGTAAGCTTAACAGGCMCTTCYACGCGRAWGRCTAAGACGAACAAAGCGGTAGATAAATTGTAAATACAACGATATACTCRAYTCAGGACATTGTCTTTGATTATCATTTACATGTGGTTTTCTAATTAAAAAACGACATTATTCTCAGCAAAGAAGCTGGGAAATCACTCCGCAAAGAAGCCGAGGGTGATAGCTTACACAATAAAATTTTAATTTTTATTGAGGCTATAATATGAATAACAACACGCTGCGTTTAATTGCACAATTCACAGTACGCGCACGAAAACTGATCGGCACAATCGATCTTAAGCAATTTACTGAAAACGAAACTTACCGAGAAAGCATTTTCAGCCAAGTTGACGACAAAGGTGATGAAGAACTACTTATCATGACCCTTTCATTGCGAGAAGTCTTAGCCAACCCCGAAGAAAGCGATCAAAAAGAAGAAGATACCACCAACGCTAAAGACGCAGCACCCAAAAAATATCTATTTGGTGCCCGCGGCTAAGCCGTATTACCTCGGAAACTTGTATGGCTAAGGCTTGTTCAGAACAATCACATGCAAAATCACATACTAACGCACTACGTTGCAGTGACAAAGAAATACACTCCACTGGCAATTCTTGTCACAAAGGCAAACAATAACCAGCGCCATAACCACAACAACAGTTAAAAATTTGTGTTTATCTGCTGTTGTATGGCGTGGTTTAGCACGAAACCCAAGTAAAAAAACAAATACCAACCAAAATGATGAACACGATACAATAAAGGCATAATAATTGCTTTAAAATACACGGTGTGTCGCGCGTGGTTTTTTTACCACAGTCATTAAGTCATAAAAGTAAGCAGTGCTAAATGATAGACATAGCGCGCGCAATTGGGCGATAATACAGTAGTTCAAAAAGAGCAAAAGCAAATTATAGAATAGCACCTACATAAAACGATAAATAGAATAAAGCGAACTAAAATATGCAGTCAAAATTAATTAAAATAGTCCTTAGTTGTCTCCTTGTTATGTTGGCAACAGGCTGTGCAACACAGTCTAATAGAGACCCATTAGAATCCGTGAACCGTGGTGTTTATAAATTTAATGACATCACTGACAGAGCGATTCTAAAACCAGTTGCATCCGCTTATAAAACAGTGACGCCTTCACCCATTCGTAAAGGTTTCAGTAACTTCTTTAACAATCTAAGCTCGATAACGACAGTACTTAATGACATATTGCAGCTAAAATTTGCTAACGCTTTCACCGATGCAGGTAGGTTTGTGATTAATAGCACTTTTGGTTTGGCTGGCTTTATTGATGTGGCTAGCATGGATAACATTCCTGTCCATAAAGAAGATTTTGGCCAAACATTAGGCCATTGGGGCGTTGGCAATGGGCCATACTTAGTGCTCCCTATCCTCGGATCAAGCACACTACGTGACGCAACTGGTTTTGTGGTTGATAGAGCAACTAGTGACCCAATTACTTACACGCATAATATTGGTGAAATTCGTTTACACAACCAACTGCGTGCTGCGCAATTATTAGTAGGCCGTACAGAGCTATTGGATGCTAGTGATTTCGTTGACACTGCTGCGCTAGACCCTTACTCCTTTACTAGAGATGCTTATTTACAACGTCGTGCAAGCCAAGTGCAAGATGGCTTAGTCCCTATCGATCTCCTTGATGGTGCATTTGACGATGGGTTTGAACTTGCAGATGAAGATATCGATATTGCAGTTGAGTAGGTAGAGCCTAGAAAGATTTCGTTTCTCGACAAATAACAAAGCCTCTAATTAGAGGCTTTTTTTATTTAATCCATATACCACTAGATAGCCTAACTAGCCGCTACCGTCATCCGTTCAATTAGTAACGAGCCCGTTTGTTTTGCGCTAGGGATAACCGCATCATTACCAATACCAATAATTTGATTTAGCATGTCTTTAATATTGCTTGCAATCGTAATTTCTTCTACTGGGTAAGCAATCACACCACCTTCTACCCAGAACCCAGCTGCGCCCCTTGAGTAATCTCCAGTCACCATATTGAGGCCATGTCCAAGCACCTCTGTCACTAGCAAGCCTGTACCCATCATTTTCAATAAGTCTGCAAATGTTTGATTGGTATGTTGCACGATTAAATTATGTGCACCCCCTGCATTACCCGTCGTTTGTAAGCCTAATTTTCGTGCCGAATAACTAGAAAGCATATACCCTTGCAGCACACCATTCTCTACTAATAACCGCGGTTTAGTTTCAACCCCTTCATTATCAAAAGGGCTACTWGCGATGCCTTTTTTAATATGCGGCAACTCTTCTATATTAATCAGTGGCGATGCAACTTGCTTGCCTAGGCTGTCAAGTAAGAAAGATGACTTCCGATATAAATTACCGCCTGAGATTGCGCCGACTAACGATGAGATTACCCCACTAGCTAGGGGGGCTTCAAATAACACAGGGTACTGACCTGTTTTCATCGACTTCGCACCTAAACGACGCACTGTGCGCTCCCCTGCTAAAAGCCCAACAGCCTCTGCAGTGGCCATATCATTGATGTCTCTAGCATTGGTATACCAGTAATCTCGCTGCATTCCGCCCGCTTGCTCAGCAATGACGGAGCAACCAATACTATGACGGGAGCTTGGGTAGCCGCCGACAAACCCATTGGTATTCGCATAAACAAACACACCCTCATTAGTGGAAACACTCGCCCCTTCTGAGTTTGTAATTCGCTTTTTATCCACCATTAATGCTGAGGCTTCACAACGCTTGGCAATTTCTGCCGCTTCTTCTACGCTAATTCCCCATGGGTGGTGTAAATCCAAGTCTGGAATATCGCGTGCCATTAATGATGTGTCAGCTAAACCACAAAATGTATCCTCTGCCGTAAATTTGGCAATATTGCATGCCGCATCAACCGTGTCTTTAAGTGCCTCAGGAGAGAAGTCAGAACTACTGGCATACCCTTTCCGGTGTCCAAAAAACACAGTAATCGAAATGCCTTTATCACGGTTATATTCGATATTTTCCGTCTCGCCCTTGCGGACAGAGACATTTTGACCAGTGCCAAAACTCACATCCACCTCGGCATCAGATGCGCCAGCTTGCTTAGCTAATTTAAGCGCATCCTCACTAATTTGTTTTAAAATATCTTGATCCATTGCCACTCAATCACTAAAGTAAGTCATTAAAACTGTTATCATACCGTGCATCTGTAGCATCTAAAGCAAACCTGATTAAAAACATGCAAGAAAAAGACGACAACCCAGAAATTATTAGCAAAACACAACGCAAAGCAGAGGCTGATGCGTTGCAATTGATTGGCAAAAAGCTAATAGGATTATCCAAAGACAAAATCACTAAGCTGAATCTACCAGAGCGTTTGCATGATGCTGTGTTTGAAGCGAAACGCCTTACTTCTAATGGTGCAATACGACGGCAGCTACAATATCTTGGCCGTTTAATGCGTAGTGTTGATGCTGAATCTATTTTGGAGCAACTTTCCCGATTGGAAGGAACCAATCAAGAAGAAAATGCCCGTTTCCATGCGYTRGARCGTTGGCGTGACCGCTTAATYARCGAGKCCTCAACGCCRCAATCAGATGCRYTGCAAGCRTTTGTCACAMARTACCCTAATTCAGAAATCCAACGACTGCGTAACTTAAGTCGAAATGCACTAAAAGAGCAATCTAATAGTGGCCCGCTTAAAAGTAGTAGAGAGTTATTTAAGCTTTTACGAGAAATAGCAGAAAATAATGAGCAAGTATCAAAAGAAAGTTAACAATATGTTTAAAAAAATCATCGCCTTTATTATTCCACTCTTATTTTCCAGCCTAGCCTTTGGCATGGAATCAGACCACACCGAGATACTAAACCTCACTAATCACTGGCTTGGGTTTGTCGCTGTCTTCTTGTTTTTTGTTGCCTATATGTTCGTCATGGCTGAAGAATTTATTCACCTACGAAAATCAAAGCCAGTGATGCTCGCCGCCGGCATCATTTGGGGCATTATTGCTTGGTACTATCAATCGCATGACATTCCACATGTTGTAGAAATTGCCATACGGCATAACCTTTTAGAATATGCTGAGCTGATGCTGTTTTTACTTGTCGCAATGACTTACATTAACGCGATGGACGAACGCCATGTATTTGAAGCATTGCGGACATGGCTTATCAGACGCGGGTTAAGCTATCGTGCCTTGTTTTGGGTAACTGGTGCACTTGCTTTTGTCATCTCACCTATTGCGGACAATCTAACCACGGCATTACTCATGGGCGCAGTGGTCATGGCCGTTGGTGGTAGCAATAAGAAATTTGTTTTACTAGGCTGCATAAACTTAGTCGTTGCAGCCAATGCTGGCGGGGCTTTTAGCCCATTTGGTGACATTACAACGCTCATGGTTTGGCAAAAAAATGTAGTGGCAACCAATGGTGCCATTACCTTTTGGACATTCTTCACTTTGKTCATCCCATCCATCGTTAACTGGGTTATCCCTGCCACCATTATGAGTTTTGCCGTCCCCAATGAAAAACCAAAAGGGGAAAGTATCCAATTACCTATGAAACGTGGTGCAATCGCCATCATCGTACTATTCCTCATTACGATTGCAACAGCCGTAAGCTTCCATAGTCTTCTTGGATTACCACCTGTTATCGGCATGTTAACTGGGCTGAGCTTTTTACAGCTATTCTCTTATTACTTAATGATGTCTGGCGAAACAGAGTTTGCTAACCATCCCAATAAAGATTTGAGCAACCCAATTCCTTACAATGTGTTTGCCAAAATTGCACGCGCCGAGTGGGACACCTTATTCTTCTTTTACGGCGTGATTATGTGTGTTGGTGGCCTAGGATTTCTTGGTTATTTGTCAATGCTATCAACCACCATTTACATTGGCTGGGGCGCAACACAAGCCAATATCGCCGTCGGTGTCATTTCTGCAATCATCGATAATATTCCTGTGATGTTTGCTGTGCTTAACATGATGCCTGACATGTCTATTGGTCAATGGATGTTGGTCACGTTAACAGCAGGTGTTGGCGGCTCATTGCTATCGGTTGGTTCAGCTGCAGGGGTTGCACTGATGGGTCAAGCCCGTAGCAGTTATACATTCTTCGGCCATATGAAATGGTTGCCTGCTATTGCCCTTGGCTACGCAGCCAGTATTGCGACACACCTTTATTTAAATAGTCATTTATTTTAAGGTATTCCGTCGGGCATTAGCGAGACTAATGCCCATTTAATGTAGCATATGTAGTGGATGCCGCCTGATTGCGTTTATAAGCAATCTCTACCTTCTTACCTTTGTATTTTCTAACCGCTTGAGAAAGCTGCTCTGGTGCTTGCATAAGAATAGCGCCAATCTTCACCAGCACATCGCCACGTAACAAACCGGCTTTAAATGCTGGAGAATCTTTAATGACTGCCAATATTTTAAGGCCATCGTCTATAACCATTTTATTGTCATGTTCGCTTTTGTGTTTAAGCTTGATGACATGCACACCTAATAGTGGCATCGGCAACTTAGCCCAATAACTCGCATAATATCGATATTGCTCATCCATCGCCTCTAATACCTTAGCGTCTATTTCTCCTGTTGTTTTCGCAGCTTCTTTAATGGTTTGCAATGTCGAAATAGCTGAYTTTTGGGMGGCATGCTTACTGTAAACYAASACCACATCCGCCTTAATAGACTTTGCATGCTCTAATGCCATATCCGGCATAATRCTCCCYGCTTCAAAACCACTACTACCCATTAAGTCATACCCTTTCTCCAGCATGCTGATGTTATCTTCATCATCATGGTTACTCACATACATTTTGGTATCGGGTAGTGTATTTATTGATTTTAAATTTTGATTGCTTTGCGCTTGATAGTGTTGCTCATACAAGTTTTCTGCCGCTTGAACTGTTTGTAAACCTATCGCAATTAAAGCGACAACTAGTATTTTTTTAATCATAGTTTAAAGTCCTTTAATTTTTATCGTTATAATCTACTCTAACACTATAGACATAGCACAAAACAAACAATTCATATGCAACCTCAAAAAATCAAAATCGGCTTAGTATCCATCAGCGACCGCGCCTCACAAGGCGTCTACGAAGACAAAGGCATTCCAAGCTTAACGTCTTGGCTCACACAGGCATTAAGCTCCCCTTTTGAGTTAGTAAGCTGCTTAATTGCCGACGAACAGAAAACCATTGAAGCATCCTTGATAGACTTAGCCGACAATCAAAACTGTTCATTAATCTTAACCACGGGTGGCACTGGCCCTGCATTACGTGACGTAACACCAGAAGCCACCTTAGCCATCGGGGACAAAACCATGCCTGGCTTTGGCGAACAAATGCGTCAGATTAGTCTTAACTTTGTGCCAACGGCCATCTTGTCGCGCCAAGTTGCCGTTATTCGCCAACAATGTTTAATCATTAATTTACCAGGTCAACCGAAAGCAATTGCGCAAACACTTGAAGGTTTAAAAGATGATGCTGGCAATACTAAAGTACACGGCATTTTTGCCGCTGTCCCATACTGTTTAGATTTAATCGGCGCGCCTTTTATTGAAACGAATGAAACGATTGTTAAGGCATTCCGTCCAAAACAAAAATAGTTGAGGAAATTGTTTTGATACATATTCTTGATACCACTTGGCAACATTGGATTAAAGACAACGTACAGCGTGGCTGCACAAAAACCGACATGTTAGAGGTCATGACCAGCACTGGCATTGGAATAGAAACAGCACAATTCAACCTCACTCTCTATGAGGCTAGCAACCATCCAAAATCCAACATTGAAGCTGTGATGGGAACGTTTGCTCAAGATGAACCTTCCCGAAAAAAAGAACAAGAAGGCAGCTATTTCTTCCAACATGAAAACAGCCTGCAAACTAGTGATGGCCAATTAATGCATGTTGTAATGCGCTGCAACGCGCCTGATGTCGTCCTTTTAGACAACTTTATGTCTGAGAGTGAATGTGATGCGCTATGCGAACTTTCAAAAGACACCTTAACCAAATCGACTGTGGTAGACGACAAAACCGGTGAGGGTGTGAAGCATGAAGCAAGAACCAGCCAAGGCACTTATTTCTCACTAGCGCAAAATTCGCTTGTAGAAAAAATTGAGGCGCGCATTAGCGAAATAACAGGACAACCAACGGTTAATGGCGAAGGCATTCAAATATTAAATTACATCGATGGTGGTGAATACAAACCCCATTTTGATTATTTTCCAGATAATGAAGGTGGTCGCGCCAATATGGCTCAAGGTGGGCAGCGCATTATTACCATCATCATGTATTTAAACGATGTTGCTGCAGGTGGCGCAACCATTTTCCCTGAAATCAATCTTAATATTTATCCTAAAAAAGGATCTGCTTTATACTTCTCCTACTTCAGCACCAGTGGCAAGGTAGACCCATTGACACTACATGGGGGTGCGCCAGTAATTGAAGGCGAAAAATGGATTGCAACCAAATGGCTACGCCAAGATGCCTATACCGCTTAATATAAAACGTTACTTTTAATGCTCATAAAAAACTTCATCTCATACCTTCAGCTCAAACCAACTTATGTCTTCTGGGCATTCATCGGCCTAGTCACAACCTTGCTTTTAATGGAACAAAGTCACTCCATTGCTGGCTTCCCACATATGGACAAACTGGTTCACGCAACGCTCTTTACTATGCTGACTCTTTTTGGTTATTGGGCTTATTCAAAACATAGTGTTTGGCTTTATACTGGCTTAATGACTTACGGCGGGATAACTGAGTTACTCCAAGGCGCTTTCACCATGACACGTTTTGCGAGCATCTATGACTGGATTGCGGATATAGTCGGCATATTGTTATGTATGTTAGCCATTAAAATGGTCAAAACACGCGCCATCACGAAAACACCTTATGTCAGCTGAGTTCAACCTCATTAAACAGTTCTTTACGCGCCCTACTTCGCATACCGATTTAGGGATTGGTGATGATGCTGCACTGATTCAAGTATCTGCAGGGAAGCAACTAGTCGTATCAACCGATATGTCCGTAGTAGGCACTCACTTTTTTCAAGATACCGCACCATATAACATTGGCTGGAAGTCGCTAGCCGTGAATATTTCCGACATGGCGGCAATGGGCGCAACCCCGAAATGGGCAACACTGGCCATCGCCCTACCTGATGTTAATGAAAAATGGTTAAAGGATTTTTCAGAAGGTTTTTTTGCTTGTGCCGATCGATTCAATGTCGATTTGATTGGTGGTGACACCACCCGTGGCACACTTAACATTAGCGTAACAATCATGGGTGAAACCTCCACCGGAGAAGCACTACGACGTGACAACGCGCAACCAGGGGATGATATTTGGGTRAGCGGTCACCTTGGGCATGCTGCTTTGGCGTTAGCGCACTTACAAAAAAAAATAATGCTAGATAAACATGAACTCGACATTTGCTTACAAGCGTTACACCAGCCGCAGCCACGTGTTTCATTAGGCTTAGCTTTACGTGGAATGGCGCACAGCTGCATTGATATTTCAGATGGTTTGTTAGCTGATTTAGGGCACATACTAAAAGCATCCAATACGGAAACGCCAACCATCGGTGCAACGCTGCAATTAGAAAATATGCCGTGCTTACCAACGATAAAAGCACGACTACAAACATCTAGCACGCAACAGGCAATACTGGCTGGCGGTGATGATTATGAACTCTGCTTTACGACGCCAAAAAATCAACGCGAAGCAATTCGCACACTCGTGGCACAATTAGATTTAAATTTAACGCGCATTGGTGAAATTAATAACACAGGGAAACTCGCTGTGTTATTTGGAGACCAAGCCATCAACATAACGCAGTTAGGATATGAACACTTTGCAGAAACAGCCTGATTTCAAACTTTTAATCGCACATCCTGCGCATTTTCTTGCGCTAGGATTTGGTAGCGGCTTAGCACCAAAAGCACCTGGCACATTTGGCACCCTTGTGGCCTTTCCGCTATTTTATTACATTGCCCACTACACACTTATTGAGCAGCTTGCCATCATCGCAGTCCTTTTTATCATGGGTATTTATTTTTGCGAGGTAGCAGGCAAAGCCATTGGTGTTAGCGACCATGGCAGCATTGTTTGGGATGAAATTGCCTCCATGATGTTGGTGCTTACTATCACGCCAAACCAATGGCAGTGGTGGCTGGTTGCTTTTGGTCTATTCAGGTTGTTTGATATATGGAAACCATTCCCTATTCGCCAATGTGATGCAAAACTCAAAGGTGGGTTCGGCGTTATGTTTGACGATTTACTCGCCGCCATCTACGCCATGATATGTTTACAAGGTCTACTATGGATACTCTTGTAAATCTAGCGACACAGTTAGGTCAAGCACTACAAACACGTGGCGACATGCTCGCATTAGCGGAGTCTTGCACTGGCGGCATGGTGTCAACAGCTGTTACCGACATTGCTGGTAGCTCCGCTTGGTTTGACCGAGGGTTTATTACCTACAGCAACGCAGCTAAGCAAGAAATGTTAGGCGTATCCGCCAAAATATTAGCGCAGCATGGTGCCGTAAGTGAAGAAACAGCACTAGCAATGGCACTTGGTGCACTTAAAAACAGCCAAGCACATATTACAGCTAGCATTACAGGCATTGCTGGGCCAACCGGAGGCTCAACAGACAAACCTGTCGGGACTGTCTGCTTTGCTTGGGTAAACAAAGAGGGGCTTTCAATCACCGCGACTGAACACTACGTGGGTAACCGAGAAGCAGTCCGCCTACAAGCAGCAATCCAATCAATATCTGGGCTTTTAGGCCATTTATGATCTATTTGAATATCAAACTAAATTTGCTAGACTGTACCCATAGTGAAAAAACTAACTAACTACATCATTTTAACGGTTGCCATTTGCTTTACCGTTTTGCAGCCGTTTTTGCATGTCCACTTGGATAAGGAACACCCTATCCAACAAACGGGGTTTCATATGGGCAATGCATATGAGGAGCTAGCGATTCATGCCACGCAACTGACTGACGCAGGGCTGACACATGTATCACATACGTCAGAGATCATTTCAATTGATTCTGCATTTAAACAAGATGTTGACTTAAGCCTCACTGGCGACACCTTCGCCCTTGCCCTCATTTTGTTTTGCTTTAGCCTCTTTTCACCAGCGGCTTCAGCTCGATTTTTACCGCTCGATTCACATTACTATCAGGCTCTCAAACGGCGACTTCCTGCCCCGCGTGCGCCACCGAAAACCTAATTTCATCTATTAAGTAACTTCACTGTCGCTTGGCGACATGGGGTTTGCAAATGAAATTAGGAGAGCACTATGCACGCATTACAGGGCTTATTATCAGACCCAAAACGTCTTATCTACGGCATTCAATCATTAGTCATCACCTTGCTATGCGTTAGCATTGTTAACGGTTCTGCGCATGCGGCATTATCTAGTGAAATGACCGATGCGTTGACATTAAAAAACGCGATCAACATGGCCATGAACGCCAACCCACGAATTGCCGCAGCAATGCACGAACGGGATGCTGCGGAAGGCATCAGGATGCAAGCCGACACGCGCCTTAACCCTTCGCTTTCCACATTTATTCAAGATACAAGCCGCGAGACAAGACAAACGACGTTAGAGATTAGTCAAGAAATCGAGCTTGGTGATAAGCGTAGCGCTAGAGTCGCTGCAGCCAATTTATTTTTCGACAAAGCAACGATTGAAATAGAACATCAAAAAACTGAAATTCATGCCAATGTTGTTGCCGCATTTTACGAGGTCTTAGCGGCACAAGAGCGTTTAACCTTATCAAAATCCGCTTTAAACGTAGCAGACTTATCCCTTGATGCCGCGTCTAAACGCGTGATCGCGGGGAAAAGCTCACCAGTAGAAGAAACCAAATCAAAAATTGCACAGTCCACCGCGAAGATTGAAATGCATCATGCGAATAGTCAGTTGAATAGAAGTCGCCATCAATTAAGTACGCTTTGGGGTGAGCCRACCGCACGCTTTAAMARCGTGATTGGTCAATTAGCTRCCATTCCAGAAACAGCTNGMCNTAASTGAGTTRYTASYCATGTTAGACCATGCACCAGCAACCAAGCTTGCAACAATAGAAGTGGCTTCACGAGATGCCATCACCAATATTGAGCGTAGTAAAGCCGTCCCTAACATCACGATTAGTGCTGGGGTCGTCAACAACCAAGAATTAAATGGTCGCAACCAAGCCTTACTAGGGCTTTCTATCCCAATCCCACTATTCGATCAGAATAAAGGCAATGTGCAAGAAGCAATAAGCCGTAAATATCAGGCGGAAGATGCATTAACGGATATCAAAAACCAGCTGTCTGCCAACCTGAGTACACAATATGATCGTTTAATCACGGCTMAACAGGCCTCTGAAACACTACATATTGAGATACTACCAAGCGCACAAAGCGCTTTTGATGCTGCGAAAAAAGGATTTAATGCAGGWAAATTYRATTNTCTKNGATGTACTTGATGCGCAACGCACGCTCTTTCAAGCACAATCTCAATACATTCGCGCTTTGCTAGAAGCACACCAATCAGTCGCCGAAATAGAACGTATTTTGGGTGATGTCATTACACATGAGACCAAATAATACACAGGAGCAAACAATGTCTTTAACACACATTAAAAACAAAAAATCGATCGGCCTCGTCCTGATTATTGGGGTTTTATTAGCGGTGATCATTCTTGGAACAGAAAAGCCTGAAATGACAGGTCATGGCCATGAAGCCGAGCATGAACATGAGTCCGAACATAACGAAATGGCAACRGCCACGCATGATGATGACCMTCACCAAGAGGGTCACATGCATCCGCCAACAGAAGAGATGCAAGAGGTGGCAAAAGGGCCACATGGTGGAAAATTATTCACGCAAGGTAACTACAGTGTGGAAGTCACTATTTTTGAACGGAATGTACCGCCAGAATTTCGGCTATATACCTATAGCAATGGTGACGCACTAGCGCCTAATTTATCTAACATTAATATACAGTTAGAACGCTTAGGCCGCTCACCACAACAAATCAGCTTCACGGAGGAGAAAGATTACCTAAAAGGCAATGCCGTCGTTACAGAGCCGCATTCTTTTAAAGTGAATATCACTGCCAACTACAATAATAAAGACTATCAATTCGCTTATGAACAAGTAGAAGCGAGAGTCAGCATCTCAGATGCACAACTAAAACATAACAGCATAGAAGTGTTAACAGCGGGACCTGCAAACATTAAAAGCACATTACGTTTACAAGGGGATGTTAAATTAAACGCGGACAAAAGCGTTCATATTGTCCCGCGCGTCGGCGGCATCATTCAATCCGTTAGCGCCAACGCTGGCGATCAAGTGAAAAAAGGACAAATCCTTGCTAGCATCTCCAGTCAACTGGTTGCCGACATCCGTAGTGAATTATTGTCTGCTCAGAAACGCGTCAGCTTAGCGCGCGCAACGCATGATCGCGAAAAGCAATTATGGGAAGAAAAAATATCGGCGAAACAAGATTACTTACAAGCGCGACACCAGTTACAAGAAGCAAATATTAATGCAGAACGGCTTCGGCAAAAACTGGGGGCATTGGGSACCAAGTCYAATAGCAAAAACTTAACGCACTATAAAATACGCTCCCCGATTGATGGCGTTGTCACCCATAAACAAGTTAGTCAAGGTCAAGTCGTTGATACCACTAATAGCATCTTCGAAATTGCTGATTTATCTACCGTATGGGTTGAAATGGTGATCTATGCAAAAGATGTTAAAACGGTTAAATCAGGCCAAAAAGTAACCATAAAATCAAGCGCTATCGATGCGCAAGCAATAGGCATTATTTCTTATGTCAGTGCACTAGTGGGCCAACAATCTCGCACAGCAACAGCGCGTGTCGTCCTCAACAATGCTGACAATACTTGGCTGCCAGGCTTGCCTGTCAATGTGACGCTTATCTCTGATGAAATCAGCGTTCCATTAGCCGTATCAATAGAAGGTCTTCAGACACTCAATGATTGGAATGTTGTCTTTGGTCGTTACGGGGAGAGTTTTGAAGCGCGCCCAATCAAAATAGGTCGCCGTGACAATCGATATGCAGAAGTGTTAGAGGGGCTAAATGTTGGTGAAAAATACGCCGCTGGCAACAGCTATATCATCAAAGCTGATATTGGGAAAGCGGGTGCCACTCATGACCATTAACACTAAAAAATTCAGAGGCATTCAAAAAATTAAGGAGCAGCCTTATGTTTGAAAAACTCATCAAACTATCGATTAATCAACGCTGGTTAGTGATGTTAATCACGTTAGGTGTTGCTGTGCTCGGGTTGTTTAGCTATCAAAACCTGCCCATTGATGCAGTGCCAGACATTACCAATGTACAGGTGCAAATCAATACAGAGGCCTCTGGTTATGCGCCATTAGAAACGGAACAACGTATTACCTACCCCATTGAAACATTGATGGCAGGTTTACCTCGCCTTGAAAGCACACGCTCTATTTCGCGATATGGCCTTTCACAGGTGACGGTCGTATTCGAGGAAGGGACAGACATTTTCTTTGCACGCCAATTAGTCAATGAACGTATTCAGCAAGCGAAGGATACCCTCCCTGCCGGCATTCTGCCTGAGATGGGCCCAACATCTACAGGGCTAGGTGAGATTTACATGTGGACAGTTGAGGCAAAAGAAGGCGCATTAAAAGCGGATGGGACCCCTTACAGCCCTATGGATTTACGCGAAGTCCAAGATTGGATTATCCGCCCTCAATTGCGCAACGTGCCTGGCGTCAATGAAATTAACACCGTTGGTGGCTATGTTAAACAATACCAAGTAGCCCCCAATATGGATCAATTAGTGGCAAGAGGCTTATCACTCAATGATTTAGTCAGCGCACTAGAAAACAACAATGCCAACATCGGCGCGGGCTATATCGAAAAATCGGGAGAACAATACCTCATCCGAGTGCCGGGGCAAGTCCGCAATAT
>NVTX01000013.1 GCA_002401735.1 Methylophilaceae bacterium
GATGTTAACGGGGCTAACCAAGATTACCAGCGTCAAATTAACGAAGGTCAAGCTTATGCCAATGGAGTGGTGCCAAAGGCGCGAGGCAATGCAGCACGGTTGCTTGCGGAAGCGGAAGGTTATAAGTTGAAGGTTGAGAATGARGCGAAAGGTAATGCTAATCGTTTTGAGAAAATCTATGCGGAATATATAAAAGCACCAGTAGTTACGCGCCAACGTTTGTTTATTGAGGCGCAAGAACAGATTCTATCTAGTGTTAGCAAAGTCATTGTGGATCAAAAAGAAGGTAGTAACAGTTTGCTCTATTTACCACTGGACAAGTTGATGCAAGCATCTGGAGGGCGGTCACCAAACCGGAACACGTCGCAGTCCTCAGCGAGTGTTGCTAGTGATGGCAATGTAGGGGTAACGAATATTGAGCGAGCATTACAACGTAGCCGCGATAGAGGGAGTAACTAACATGAAAAATACTGGATTGATTATTATCAGTGGGTTTATTTTGCTAGTATYGTTGAGCATGACCCTGTTCACGGTGGATCAGCGTGCGTATGCGTTGGTCTTTAGGTTGGGTCTCATTGTTGATGTGAAAAAAGAGCCKGGTCTTTATTTCAAACTACCATTTGTAGAAAGCGTCAGATATTTTGATAAACGTATCGTGACGCTAGATGAAGCCCCAGCAAAATTCATCACCAGTGAGAACAAGTATATGTTGGTGGACTCATTTGTGAAGTGGCGCATTGTTGACCCYGCTAAATACTATGTTTCGATCAAAGAGGGTGGCGAAGCTGCCGCTGAAGATCGGCTTGCTAAAGTGATTAATGCSGGCTTGCGTGCTGAGTTTGGTGTGCGCACTGTGCATGAAGTGATTGCTGGTGAGCGAACCACTATTATGGATAGTTTGCGAGACAAAGCGGATAAAGAGGCCAGTCAAATTGGTGTTCAAATCGTCGATGTGCGCCTTAAGCGTGTGGATTATTCTGAAGAGATTAGTAAATCAGTGTTTGATCGCATGATTTCAGAACGAAAAAGAATTGCGAATCAGCTAAGGTCAGAAGGCGCTGCTGCTTCAGAAAAAATTCGAGCAGATGCGGATAAGCAAAGAGAAGTGATCATTGCTGAAGCCTTTCGGGACGCACAAAAAACAAAGGGTGACGGCGATGCGATTGCGACAGAAGTTTATGCAAAAGCGTACGGCAAAAATCCAGAGTTTTATGCTTTCTATCGTAGCATAGAAGCTTATAAGAATAGTTTTAGTARCCGATCCGACGTGATGATTTTAGATCCTAGCTCAGAATTCTTTAAATACTTGCGAGCAGCTGACGGAAAGTAAACAATAGAGAATGGCTTCTACATTGCTTGCCGCATTTGGGCTAATGCTGGTGTTTGAAGGGTTGTTACCCTTTGTTGCACCGAAGGCTTGGCGCGAAACATTTAAACGCATGATTGCACTAAACGATGGACAGTTGCGCTTTGTTGGGCTGCTTTCCATCGCTGGTGGTTTGTTTCTGCTGTTTTTAAATCGCTAATATGAGTGCTTTTGTTTTGAGTCGCTCACACTGTTTGCCAGTATAATAGCGCTATGCGAAATTGGTTACTCCCAGAATTTATAGAAGACGTTATGCCCGCTGAGGCAGCACGAATTGAATCCTCACGCCGACAGTTGTTGGATTTGTTTAAGGCACATGGTTATCAGTACGTCATCCCCCCCACTTTAGAGTATGTAGAGTCTTTAATCACAGGCACTGGCCGCGATTTAGATGTTGCAACTTTTAAAGTTGTTGATCAGTTGACTGGCCGCATGATGGGAATACGTGCAGATACAACACCACAAGCAGCACGCATCGATGCGCACATGTTGAATTATGAAGGCGTTTCACGGCTGTGTTATGCCGGCACCGTGTTACGCACAAGCCCAAGTGGGATAGCCCGTACGCGCGAGCCTTTTCAAGTTGGTGCGGAATTGTTTGGGCATGCAGGTGTTGAAAGTGATATTGAAATTCAGCGCTTGATGATTAAAGCATTAAAGTCAATTGGGATAACGAACCTACATGTGGACTTCAGTCATGTTGGCATTTTTGAAAGCTTGATTGAAGCCGGTAATGTTGACCAAGCATTAGAAAACGAACTTTATGCTGCATYACTAAGTAAAGATAAAACGCTAGTCGCTGAGCTAGCCCATGGTTTAGATGCGAAAATCAAACAAGCGTTGATTAGCTTAACCAATTTGAATGGTGATCGCAGTGTGCTGGTAAAAGCGCAAGCCGAGTTGCCACAACTACCTAAAATTAAAAAAGCATTGCAAGATCTAACGGCTGTAGCAGCTAAGTTGAATGATTTAGGGCTGGAGATTGGCTTTGATTTAAGTGAACTGCGTGGATATAACTATCATAGTGGTCTCGTATTTGCTGCGTATGCGAAAAATTATTCTGGCCCATTAGCTTTGGGTGGCCGTTATGATGAAGTGGGCGTTTCTTTTGGGCGCGCGCGCGCTGCTACCGGGTTTAGCTTGGATCTACGCGGTGTTGTTGCTGCACTAAATGCAGCGACCTTAGCAAAAGGCATACTAGCACCACTCAGTGATGATGCCGCTTTGCAAGAGAGRATTGACATTTTACGTAGTGAGGGAAAAATTGTCATTCAAGCACTACCGAATGACCAAACAAGTTTGACCGAATTAAACTGCGACAAAGAATTGAAACATGAGAATGGTGAATGGCAAGTAATGCCATTGGCTGAATAAATATTAATTAATATAGTAAATTATGGCAAAAAATACAGGAAAAAATACAGGCAAGAATGTAGTCGTCATCGGCACACAATGGGGCGATGAAGGCAAAGGAAAAATTGTTGATTGGTTAACAGACCATGCACAAGGTGTCGTGCGATTCCAAGGTGGGCATAATGCTGGACATACCTTGGTTGTGGGACAGGGTGAGGATAAGCATGTTTACAAACTGAATCTTGTGCCTTCTGGCATTGTAAGGTCTGGCGTTAATTGCTACATCGGCAATGGTGTTGTGTTGGATGCCGGGCATTTGCTAACAGAGATTGAAACGCTAGAAAATGATGGCTTAGAAGTGAAAAGCCGCCTTAAAGTTAGTCCAGGTTGCCCGCTTATCTTGAATCACCATGTGGCGGTCGATGTTGCACGTGAAGCTAAGCGTAGTGAAGAAAAGAAAATTGGAACGACAGGTAAAGGCATCGGGCCAGCTTATGAAGATAAAGTTGCCCGCCGTGCATTGCGTGTTTATGATTTATTCTACCCAGAGCGCTTCGCTGAAAAGTTAGCCGAAGTGATGGATTACCATAATTTTGTGCTAACGAATTAYYTKGGTGCRAAAGCMRTAGACTTTAATCARCARTWKGACCAGAGCATGGAACATGCTGTTGCGTTAAAGCCRATGGTCACTGATATTTCTGCTGAGCTATATGGTGCCTATGGTAGGGGTGAGCGCTTATTGTTTGAAGGTGCGCAAGGTACKTTGCTAGATATTGATCATGGGACATACCCTTATGTGACTTCCAGCAACTGTATTGCAGGTCAAGCATCCGCTGGAACCGGTGTTGGTGCAGACATGTTGCATTACGTTTTAGGAATCACTAAAGCGTATACAACACGTGTGGGCGGTGGCCCTTTCCCTAGTGAGCTGGATATTGAAACGGAAGGTGCCCCAGGTACACAGATGTCTGTTGTGGGGCAGGAGTTTGGTACGGTAACTAAGCGCAAACGTCGTTGTGGCTGGTTTGATGCAGCCGCTTTACGCCGCTCAGCCATGATTAATGGATTGACGGGCTTATGTATTACTAAGCTTGATGTGATGGATGGCATTGAAAGTATTAATATTTGTATCGGTTATGAGCTGAATGGTGAAAAAATAGATTTGCTCCCGATTGGTGCAGATGATGTTGCTGGTTGTAAACCTATTTATGAAACAGTGCCTGGCTGGACTGAAAGTACTTTTGGGGTGAAAACGTGGGAAGGGCTGCCTACCAATGCGCAAAACTATCTAAAACGATTAGAAGCGGTTTGTGGTGTGCCTATTGCGATTGTCTCAACAGGACCTGAGCGTGATGAAACGATCGTGATCGAGCATCCATTTGGATAGTTGTTAATTAAAGTTATTTTGTTTTCTGATAGGCCGCTTTGATAGCGGCCTAGTTGTTTTAACCTGCCGCTATTTCACGGTAAATTTCTAGTGCTTTTGTTTCGTCTAAATCAACATGTTCAAAGCGAATAATCTCATCAGGTTCTATGTCTCTGATGATTTTAGTGGCTTTAAGCARGCAAATTGGTACYGCATCTTTATGATCKGCCAATTGAATCGCATAACCTCTCGTATCAAACCCACCAGCACCTTTTTTARTGATGGTGCCTGCTTTAAGTGGTTTTTTGGCGACTGCACCTACGGTGATTCTAGGATTGGCTGAGTTGTTTAATAATATGGGTTCGCCTTGAAGCACTTTGCGTATCGTGTTGATGGGTTCTAAATGGCATAGATGGTAAGGGCGCAATATGACATAGCCTTTCCCTTTAGTCGTTAGCATTCTTGAAAATGGCAGGTAACCAGGGCGCCAATCGGCTTCTTTGTTTTTAGCCACAATAATCACGCCTGGTGGAGACCCTTTACACAATAAATATTCACTAACAGGCATGCCGATTTTTTCTGAAGCATCGACAAGGTAATCAAGGTCGTGCATATGCTCAACAGTTGCGCCAATCATGCCATCTTGCGCGATGGCAGCACCTAAGCCATTGGCAACAAAGGCTTGTTCAATTTGAAGTTTGGTACCGTCTGTAAACGAAACGACTTGGTCGAGCGCTAATTGCTGCTTTTTGGACCAATAGTCCATTTCATCTTCGGTTGGATTGGGGTTTAAAAATCCTTTTAAATTAAGGTAGGCTTGTGGTTCAAAACCCATGCCCTCAATCTCTAGTTTAAGCCTTGCTAAACAGCCCGGTTGATCGCCATCGGCCTCGGTTACATAATCACCACGCTTAGCAAAGTAAGAGCCTGTGGTTATGTGGAATTCAGAGTTGACGGTAACGACTTTTTTCTTGGCATTGGTCGCTTCTAAGATGATTTTGGTTGCATAAATCGCATCACCCGAACATTCAAAAACAATGTCGCAGTGGTCAAGCAGGTCATTTATTGAATTTGTTAGTTTCTCTAGAGGTAGATTGGAAATAGAATCAACAGGTCTACGGGTGAGTATTTTAGAGATGGATATGTCATCGCAATTTTCAACTAAGTGCGCGAATCCAGTTGCTATAAAACCCGTACCAACAAGCCCAATTTTAGGATGACTATTCAAAGCTTTTCTCGTGATGTTTCTAATCGTCTAATCATATATTAACAACTGTATATGTCAATTACACCTTTGGGCTAATCAACTAGCGTAAGGCTAAGGCTGAATTGATTGCTGTTGTCTAGCCAGATAGGCTAAACTTATACTTTAATAAGTACTAAAAGTTAAAACAAAGGTTAATAACGAAGATGCAGACGCGTTTAGCATGGGCAATTACTGGTTCTGGGCATTATTTGCGCGAATCATTACAAATTTTACAGTCAATTAAAGCGGTTGATATTTTTTTAAGCAGAGCCGCTGCTGAAATTATTAAGCAATATGGTTTTCAGGCGCAATTAGATGCAATGGGCCACCGTGTCTTTCAGGATAAAACAGCGAGTAGTGTGCCGGTTGAATTTTTCTATGAAGGTAAGTATCAAACCTTAGTAATTGCGCCGGCCACTTCAAATACGATTGCAAAAATGGCGTATGGGTTTTCGGACAGTTTGGTCACTAACCTTTATGCGCAAGCGGGTAAAACGGGTGTGGAAAGTATTGTTTTCGCATGCGATACAGCACCAGAGTTGGAATCTGAAGCACCAAAAGACAATATGGTTAAGGTTTACCCGCGTCAAATTGATTTAGATAATGTGCAAAAGCTAGCTGCGTTTGAGGTGACAACAGTGGTTGCCAGTATTGAAGACTTGCAGCTTGCAATCAATCGCAGTCTAAGCGGCCATTAATTACCACCAATATGAGCACTGAAAACTTACTTTTTGTCACAGGAAAACTGGCTGAAAAAAGCTTGAATAAAGTATTGSAAAARATACAAGCCAATAGCAAAACRCCACMATTTAAATATCGCATTGAACAGATAGGGGTTTCTGTTGCGGCATTAATGACGCCAGAGTTAATTGCTAGACGCTTAAAAGACACGGGTAAAGCCCAAAAAATGATATTGCCTGGATTGTGCCAAGGTGATTTAAGCCTATTACATCGTCAATATGGTATTCCTGCAGAGCGAGGCCCAGAGGACCTGAAAGATTTACCACAGTATTTTGGACAACAAGGTTTAGCACCTGACTTAAGCCAGCATAGTGTGGATATTTTTGCTGAGATTGTCGATGCGCCAGATTTAAGTGTAGACGCCATTTTAGCCAAAGCTGAACAGTATAGAACGCAGGGGGCAAACGTGATTGATTTAGGTTGTTTGCCAAATAAGCCATTTGAACATTTGGATAAAACAGTTCGGGCACTTAAGTCAAATGGATTTAAAGTCAGTGTGGATTCTATGCAGTCTGAAGAGCTTTTGTTAGCTGGCAATGCTGGCGCAGATTACTTATTAAGCCTAACAGAAGAAACGCTATGGATTGCAGATGAAGTGCCATCGACACCCATTCTCATTCCTGCTAAGCCAGGCAATATGGCTTCTTTGTATCGCGCGATTGAACATTGTTTAGAAAAAAACAAACCTTTTATTGCGGATGCTATTTTGGACCCCATTCACTTTGGCTTTGCAGATTCAATCGTCCGCTACCACAAGCTACGTAAAAAATACCCAGATATTAAGATCATGATGGGGGTTGGAAATTTAACAGAACTCACCGATGCGGATACCACAGGTATTAATGCGATGTTGTTTGGTTTGATTAGTGAGATGGACATCAACGCTGTGCTGGCAACATCTGTTAGTCCACATGCCGTCAATGCCATTGCAGAAGCAGACAGCGCGCGCAGGATTATGTATCGCGCTAAACAAGATAATCGCCTGCCGCGTGGATATGGTTCTCGACTATTGGGCCTGCATGACAGAAAGCCTTTTCCATATAATGCGGATGAAATCGGCGAAATCRCGGTGCAAATTAAAGACCCTAGTTTCAGAATTATGGTGAGCGAGGCTGGCGTGCATGTTTTTAACCGTCAGGGTCATCAGTTAGACATTGACCCATTTGCCTTTTATCCCACACTAGGTGTTGATCAGGATGCTTCACATGCGTTCTATTTGGGAGTTGAGCTAGGCCGTGCACAAATTGCTTGGCAACTTAAAAAACGCTACGTACAGGATGAAGAACTTAACTGGGGTATTAACCTTGCACCCAATAAAGCGGAAAAGAAAAAACATCGGGAAGCATCACTAGCAGAAAAKAAATCGAAAAAAACATGATTTTTGAAACGATTATTATTAGTACAAATGCCGAAGGGGAMGCACATGTGACTCCTTTTGGCRTAAAGYACGAAGGTGATTTGATYGTCATCTCYCCATTTAAGCCATCGAAAACATTAACGAATATTTTAGCYAACAAGTCTGCAACGATGAATTTAACGGATGATGTGCGCGTATTTGCGGGYGGGCTGACAAAAAGACAAGCTTGGCAATTGTTACCTGCCAATAAAGTGCAAGGGTTTAGGCTTGAAGATTGCTTGACGCATGTTGAACTGACGTTAACGGATGTGCGGGAAGATGCTGAGCGTCCTCAGCTTGTCATGCAGAAAGTTGATACACATCAACACAAAGGGTTTGATGGTTTTAATCGTGCGCAAGCGGCGGTGATCGAGCTTGCTGTGCTAACTAGCCGTTTACATATGTTGCCGCCAGAAAAAGTGAAGGCTGAACTTAAGTATTTGCAGATTGCTATTGATAAAACCGCTGGTGAGCGAGAGCATGAAGCATGGGGTTGGCTAACAGATAAAATCAATGACTACTATAAAGAAAATGTTGTATGACGCAATTGTTAATAAGTGTTAAAAGCCTAGAAGAAGCTTTAGTCGCTAGGTATGCTGAGGTTGACGTAATTGATTTAAAAGATCCATCTATTGGTGCGCTAGGTGCGCTAGATAAAGGTATCGTGAGTCAGGTAGTGCAGGGAGTTAATGGTGCCGCGCTGATTAGCGCTACCGTAGGAGAAGGTCATGAAACTGTTGAAGCATTAGTCAGCGACATTACCCTGTATGCAGGGCTAGGAGTGGGTGTCGTTAAAATGGGTGTGAGTGAATTGTTTTTGCAGAAGGCATTTTTTAGAGAGATGCACAAATTGGCTACACAAGGCATTAAGTTAGTTGCTGTTTTTTTTGCAGATAAACCATTGGATTTAAGCTTAGTTACCAAGTTACAGAAAAGTGGTTTTTATGGTGCGATGTTAGACACGCAAGTAAAGCACTCTTCTTTATTGGACGTGCAGTCAATGAATATGCTGAAGCGTTTTACGGTGCTGTGCGAAAAACACCAGTTGGTTTCTGGTTTGGCGGGCTCCGTTAACAAAAGCCACTTAGGTGATTTGTTGATGTTGAACCCTGCGTTTATTGGTTTGCGAGGGGGGGTATGTGAAAAGCAGAACCGAATGGCGGCGTTATCCCATCGCAAGGTCGTAGAGGTGAAAGCAATGTTGTTAAACTACAACAACAGCAAGGCCTGTGGCGGAGAGCCTGCGAGGTTGCGATTGCATAATTAGTGTGGATTAAGTATAGTTTGCAAGTAGAAGTTTGATATCAATTTTTGATACTGTTTTAGCAGTTAACTGAGGAGTTTATAGAATGAATAAAAAATTAATTGGCCTAGCCGTAGCCGCAACACTGAGTTTGTCAGCATTTTCTGCATCAGCAGAAGATATGTACCGCGGTGCTTGGTATGGTGGTGCGGGTATTGCCGCGATGGATACGGACAATGATCTTGAAGCCGGTAATGGTGTAGGTCCATACCTCTCTATTGGTAAAGAACTCAGCCGAAGCTGGGATCTGCAAGGTCGTTTTGGTTATACAGAAACAGATGAAGATCTTAATCTTGCTGGTTCAACTGGTGAATATAAAAGTACTGCACTAGAACTAGACGCGTTATACATGTTTAGCCGTGACAGATTCCGCCCTTTCTTATTGGCTGGTGTCGGTATCACACGTAATGACTTAGATTATCGTGTTCCAGGTCTTAATGTTGATGAAGAAAAAACATCTTGGTTRGCTAGTCTTGGTTTAGGTGCACAATTCCTAATTAATGATAGCTTTGGTTTGCAAGCAGACTTAAGACGTCAGTTTAGTCGTGCTGAAGTTGCTAACGTGTCAAATGGTGCGTATACAGGCTCTAGTACAGAGACCGTTGGAAACAACATTTTAAGTTTAGGTGGTTTTGTACGCTTTGGCGCACCAGCGCCAATGGTTGCAGCAGCGGCTCCAGAGCCAACACCTGCGCCAGTAGCGGCGCCAGCACCTGCTCCAGCACCTGAGTGTAAGCCTGAAGTTAGTACGATTACTGTTGGTGCCGAGAAGCTATTTGGTTTTGACAAAGCAGATCTAAAAGCACAGGGTAAAGCAGCTTTAGATGAAGCGGCAGAGCAAATCAAAGCAAATCCACAAATTACGAATGTGATTGTAACTGGTCATACGGATCGTTTGGGTTCATTTGCTTATAACCAAAAACTTTCTGAAAAACGTGCTAAACAAGTGGCAACATACTTGGCAACAAAAGGTGTTAGCTCTACTGTTCTAACATCAACAGGTCGTGGTGAGTCAGTACCTGTCGTTGCATGTAAAGGCATTAAAAATAGAAAAGCATTAATTTCTTGCTTACAGCCTAACCGTCGTGTGACGATTGAAGCGCAAGTAAAACAAGAAGTTGGATGTAAATAAGTTAGTTAACTAAACTTATTTTAGAAGCCTCGCAATTGCGAGGCTTTTTTATGTTCGGAATATTTCTTTACTTGAGTCTGGAAAGTTAACCCTCTGTAAGGAGAGTAAAGCGCCTCTGTGATGGTATGATTACCATAACTTTTTCAAGAACAAGTAATAGTGGTGTTGAAAAATAAAAATAGCGGCAGTTTTATAAAAGTGGCTGACTTTATTGAATAATGATACCTAATATTATAATCATGACATGAAACATTCCGTTAGTTTAATTATCGAAGCACGTTGGGTATTTCCAGTCATCCCTAGTAATAYGTTGCTAGCGGATCATGCTGTTGTTATTAATGCAGATGAAATTATTGAGATATGCCCCATTACAGATGCGTTAGCGCAATATGAAGCGAAGGAAACTATTCGTTTAACACAACATGTATTAATGCCTGGCTTAATCAATTTACATACACATGCTGCGATGAGTTTAATGAAAGGGTTGGCGGATGGGTTGCCGCTAACATCATGGCTAAATGAACATATTTGGCCGGCGGAGGCTAAACTGCTTTCTCCTGAGTTTGTGCATGATGGGACCGTATTAGCCGCTGCAGAAATGTTAAGTGGAGGTATTACGACTTTTAATGACATGTATTTCTTCCCGGAATCTGTAGCTGAAGCCAGTATCAAGATGGGCATGCGGGTGAACTTGGGTTTAGCCGTCATAGAGTTTCCTACAAAGTACGCTAATGATGCTGAGGCTTATATTAAAAARGGKCTAGATGCGCGTGATCATTTAAGGGGKCAGTCTTTGGTTAGYTTTAGCTTTGCGCCACATGCACCCTATACAGTTTCTGATGATACATTCCAACGGATAGCGACGCTTGCGAATCAAGTCAATATTGGTGTGCATACGCATTTACATGAAACTGAAGAAGAATTGACACAAAGTGAAGCRACTTATGGGCTGCGMCCRCTATCACGTTTGGCAAATATGGGCTTATTAGGGCCCAATGTTACTTTTGCACATTGTGTCCATATGGACGATGTCGAAATGCGCTTATTGGCCGAGCACGGCTGTAGTGTTGCACATTGTCCTAGTTCTAATTTAAAACTGGCCAGTGGTATTGCGCCAATTAACCAGTATATTAAATACAACATCAATGTTGGACTAGGTACCGATGGTGCTGCGAGTAATAACCGCTTAGATATCTTTACTGAAATGCGATTGGCTGCGTTATTAGCCAAAGGTGAGAGTGGCGATGCGACGGCTATCCCAGCACATACAGCCATAGAAATGGCAACGATCAATGGTGCCAAAGCACTTGGCTTAGCGCATAAAATTGGGTCAATAGAGAAAGGAAAGTTAGCGGATTTAACGGCGGTTAGTTTCTCTGATCTTGAAATGCAACCTTGTTTTGATCCCGTATCACATTTGGTTTATGTCGCGGGACGCGAACATGTGAGCCATGTATGGGTGGCTGGTGAGTTAAGGTATCATCAACCGCCAGAAAGTGCTGCTGTTTATAGTGGCATTGAGCCGCGAGAACTATCTGCACTTGTGACTAAGTGGCAACCAAAGATAAATGAATTTACAAGATAACAAATCTGAGAAAATGCATATGGCAAATTTCGATATGGCTGAACTCAATAAGTTTAGTGAATTAGCACATAAGTGGTGGGATAAAACCAGTGAGTTCAAACCATTACATGAAATTAACCCATTACGCTTAAATTATATTAATGATGCTGTTCCGTTRAAAGGCAARCGCGTRCTAGATGTTGGYTGTGGTGGTGGCATTYTGTCTGAGTCTATGGCTGAATTAGGCGCAAATGTTGTTGGCATAGATTTAGGTGAAAAGGCACTGAATGTTGCACAGTTGCACAGCTTAGAAAGCGGGATTGAAGTGGATTATCGTTTAATTGCTGCAGAAACATTAGCTGAAACAGAAGCTGCTTCTTATGATGTTGTTACTTGCTTGGAAATGTTAGAGCATGTGCCTGATCCAGCGAGTATCGTTAGTGCTTGTGCACAATTGGTCAAGCCTGGTGGGCATGTGTTTTTCTCTACCATTAACCGCAACCCTAAAGCCTATGTGTTTGCCGTTTTAGGCGCTGAGTATATTCTTAATATGCTACCTAAGGGCACACATGATTATGCCAAATTTATTAAACCATCAGAGCTGGCTGGCTGGGCACGACAGTTTGATTTGTCACTAGAAGGTCAGACGGGAATGAGCTACAACCCAATCACGCAACATTATTGGTTGAATAATGATGTTTCCGTCAATTATCTTGTACATACAGTGAAAGCACCGCTTTAGCGATGGCGACAACGATACTGTTTGATTTGGATGGGACGTTAGTTGATACTGCACCAGATTTAGCACATGCTTTAAATCTACAGTTAGTAAAGCATGGAAAATCAGTACTTTCTGAAGCTGAAATTAGACCTTTTGCTTCGCACGGCTCACGGGGGCTACTGGGGCTCGGATTTGGTATTACGCCAGAAGCCGCTGATTTTATTCAGATGAGAGATGAATACCTTGATTTTTATGCCAGTGTTTTGACCCGCTCGCCAGTATTGTTTGATGGCATACAAGCTGTTCTGGATGAGATCGACAGCCGTGGTTTGAGTTGGGGAATTGTCACCAATAAGCCAGGGCGGTTTACAGTGCCGCTAGTTAAAAGTCTGGATTTGTATCGAGATGCAGTTTGTGTGATTAGTGGTGATGATGCAGCTAAGCCTAAGCCATCACCTGAAACGCTATTACTCGCATGTAAACATGCACAGGTTAAGCCTGAGAACTGCATCTATATAGGCGATGCTGAGCGGGATATTCAAGCTGGGAAAGCGGCAGGGATGAAAACCGTTGTGGCAATGTACGGTTATATTGATCAAACAGATAAGCCACTAGCATGGGGTGCTGATGAAATAATTAGCACACCACAAGATATATTAAAATTACTTTAACTAATATGCTTACGCTCAACGAGTGCTTGGGCAAGCGTACCGCTATCAACGTATTCTATTTCACCACCCATGGGTAAGCCACGGGCAATACGGCTGACCCTAATCTTACGCGCCTTGAGTAACTCTATAATGTAATGCGCGGTTGCTTCACCTTCAACGGTATAGTTTGTGGCTAATATAACTTCTTTTACCGTCCCATTTTGGGCGCGCTTGATTAGTTTATCTAAATTAATTTCTTTTGGCCCTACGCCGTCTAGAGGGGAAAGTCGTCCCATTAAGACAAAGTAAAGCCCATCGTATGATTGTGTTTGTTCAAGCATCATGACATCGGTTGGCATTTCCACCACGCATAGCATTGAATTATCACGTTTTTCTGATGCACAGACGGAGCAAGTTGGCTGCTCACTGAAGTTATTACATAGCTGGCAATGTCCAACAGTTTCGAGCGCATCACTTAATGCATTGGCGAGGCCATTGGCACCTTTTCTATCGCGTTGCAGCAGATAGTAGGCCATGCGAAGCGCGGATTTTGGGCCGACACCAGGCAGGCACCGTAAAGACTCAATAAGATGTTCTAAAGCTGGGGGATTCTTCACAGTGTACGATCAATTAAAATGGGAGTTTCATCCCAGCTGGCATTAAGCTACTCATGCGTTCAGTTGACGTGGTTTCTGCTTTTTGATTCGCATCTTTTAGTGCAATGACTAATAAGTCTTCTAGTGTTTCTTTATCGTCCATCACGCTATCATCAATACTGATGCGCTTCACTTCGTTACGGCAGGTCATCGTTATTTTGACCAAGCCATTGCTTGCCGAGCCTTCTACTTCAACATTAGCCAATTCCGCTTGCGCCTTTTGCATATTAGCCTGCATCATTTGCGCTTGTTTCATCATGTTACCCATGCCACCCTTCATTTCATTCTCCTTTATGTTGTGGGTTTAATACTATTCGGAATAATTTTTGCATCAAAATCTTGAATAAGCGCTTGAACGAAACTGTCAGCCATTATCGCTTTTTCAGCACCAGATTGAATGACTGCTTTTTCTTCGGCATTTTGTTTTGCAGGCGTGTTTGCTTCACTATCAATTGTAATATTTAATTGTATTTTTTTATCAAAATAATGATTGATAGCAGTGGATAATTTTTCTTGATACGTCGCGCTAACTAAATGCTTCTGCTTTTCTGCTACGCGCAGTGTAATACTATTTTCATCATAAGAGAGCATTTCGCAGTGTTGCGCTAGTGCGCGTGCGATGCCTAGTTTTAAGTGTTTCTCAATCAGGCTRCGCCAGTTTCCATTAAAGCCACGCGAAGCATTTGGTGTGGATGTTTCAGCTAGCTCAGCAGGTTTTGTTTGTTGCTCAGGTGTTGCTACGATAGGTGTCGCTACACTCGTTTCTACGACATTGTCTATGATGGTATCTAATGATACCGAAGGAATTGTTGCTGGTTTTTGTTGTGGTACTTGTTCCGCATTGTTTTGTAATGCCGCTGCGGCATTACGGATAGGTGCAGCTTGCGTGGCTTGTATTGATTGTATTGGTTCTGGTGTGACTTGCGCTGTAGGATTTACGCTANTTTTTTTTTGGACAGATAAAGACTCTGTTGGTGAGAAAGCCAACATTCGCAGCAAGCTCATGGTGAACCCTGCATATTCATCAGGCGCCAGACTAATATCTCGACCACCTAGTAATGCTATTTGATAGTACAACTGTAACTTTTCAGCAGGAAGCGTGTTTGCTAGCTGCAATAGCGTTTCACGCTCAGGTAAATCATTGCTAATGCTTTCCGGCACTGTTTGTGCAATGGCAATTTGGTGCAATAGTTTGGCCAAGTCATTTAATGCTGCTTCAAAAGAAATGCTACGTGCTTCCATCTCTTTGGCTTTTGCAATGAGCGTAGGGCCATCTTCATTGAGCAGGGCGTTAATAATGTCAAATAAGTAACTTTGGTCAATCGCACCAAGCATGCTACGAACGTCAGATTCGTTAACGGCTTGATTGCCGTAAGCAATGGCTTGATCTGTTAGTGATAATGCATCACGCATACTGCCTTCTGCTGCACGCGCAATTAACTGAATACCGGTAGTCTCGAATGGAATATCCTCTTGCGTCAATACATTCTGCAAATGCTCAATAATGGTTGCGCTAGCGATTTGACGTAAATTGAACTGTAAACAACGTGATAACACGGTGACAGGTACTTTTTGTGGATCGGTAGTGGCTAGAATGAATTTAACGTGTTCTGGTGGTTCTTCCAGCGTTTTTAGCATCGCATTAAACGCMNCTTTTNGWSAGCATATGTACTTCATCGATGATATACACTTTAAATCGGCCAGCTGTTGGTGCATATTGCGCATTTTCTAACAATTCACGCATCGCATCTACTTGCGTATTACTCGCCGCGTCGACTTCTAATAAATCGACAAAGCGTCCTTTATCAATTTCAGTACAAGCAGTACAAACACCACACGGTTTTGCCGTAATGCCAGTTTCACAATTAAGGGATTTCGCAATAATGCGGGCTATTGTTGTTTTGCCGACGCCTCGGGTACCCGTGAAAAGRTATGCATGATGGATTCTTTTTTGCTCAAGGGCGTTAGTGAGGGCGCGGACAACGTGTGGTTGACCAACTAACGTCTCGAATGATTTTGGACGCCATTTGCGTGCTAGAACTTGATGTGACATAACGCTATTTTAGCTGATAAATGCATGTGAAGAACAGAGCGTATGAAAGAAAGCGTTAAATTCAGAGGTTAAATTTATATGGGCTAAATTCAATGGGTTAAATTTACATGGCTTTAATTCAAGAGTGGCGAGCCTTGCCCTCGGCACTTGTGCAATAGTTGTGGCTGCTTGCTTCCGCATCTGACCAGATTGGCTACTTTACAATGCGAGGAGACCCGCCACGCGTATTTTACAATAGTTCAATCAATAACCGCAGCGTTTAACGGGATTTTTTTCTAAATCAGCTAATTCTTTGTCACTATAAAGCCGTCCACGTGTAATAAATGCCATGCCAGATCCACAATCTAATGAAAATGAGCCGCTTGAACCAGGAACGGCATCTAATATGGTATGCATGTTTTCTGCAAACGAAAAATGGCTATCGCTCATATAGAAAACCGCACCTTCTAATGTGCCTAATATGACATCCATTGCGCTTGGTCTTAATTCGTTTTCTGGCATACATAAGGGGCCGCTACCTTCACAGCATCCACCTGACTGTAGAAATACAATTGGACCATGTTCAGCCGTCAGTTTACGGATTAGCGTTTGCGCCGCGGGGGTTGCAGAAACACGTTCAGCCATTATCTTCTCCAAAAATAAAGGGGCGATCACTTCGCCCCTTTATTCTACTTAATGTACTTTATTTATTACAGCTAATCATTAGAAAAAGCCTAATTTATTTGGGCTGTAGCTAACTAAAAGGTTTTTAGTTTGTTGATAGTGATCTAACATCATTTTGTGATTTTCACGACCAAACCCAGATTCTTTATAGCCACCAAATGCAGCATGTGCAGGATAAGCATGGTAACAATTAGTCCATACACGACCAGCTTTAATGCCACGACCCATGCGGTAAGCGGTTGTGCCATTACGGCTCCAAACACCAGCACCTAAGCCAAAGATGGTGTCATTGGCAATTTCTAATGCGTCTGCTTCATCTTTAAAGGTGGTGACTGCGAGAACAGGRCCAAAAATTTCTTCTTGGAAAACGCGCATTTTGTTATGGCCTTTAAGTAGCGTTGGCTGTACATAATAGCCATCTGCAAAATCACCAGTCAGCATATTGCGTTCGCCACCAATYAGTACTTCGGCACCTTCTTGCTTACCAATATCAATATAGTTCATGATTTTGTTTAGTTGGTCTTGTGATGCTTGTGCACCAAGCATTGTGTTTGGATCAAGTGGGTTGCCTTGCTTAATGGCTTTTACACGTTCTAATACGCGTTCCATAAACTTGTCATAAATGGACTCTTGAATGATGGCACGTGAAGGACAAGTG
Organism: Methylophilaceae bacterium; assembly: GCA_002401735.1. GTDB lineage: Bacteria > Pseudomonadota > Gammaproteobacteria > Burkholderiales > Methylophilaceae. The sequence continues at coordinate 16,869 of NVTX01000013.1, forward strand.
CAAACCTCACCTTGGTTGAAGGCAAATAGCACTAAGCCTTCAATAGCTTTATCAAAGAATGCATCATCTTCATCCATAATATCTGCAAAGAAAATGTTAGGTGATTTTCCGCCTAGCTCTAACGTAGCYGGAATAAGGTTGCTTGCAGCGGCTTGTGCAATTGYGCGGCCAGTAGCCGTYGAGCCTGTAAARCCAATTTTTGCGATACGCTTACTATTCGCAAGCGGYGCRCCAACTTCACGGCCGTAGCCGTTAACAATGTTAATMGTCCCTGGCGGTAATAAGTCTGCAATGGTTTCCATCATGATTAAGATAGAAAGYGGTGTAAATTCAGCTGGYTTTAACACRACACAATTGCCKGCTGCTAATGCAGGCGCCAGTTTCCATGCTGCCATCAGAATTGGGAAATTCCAYGGGATAATTTGACCAATAACACCTAATGGTTCATGAAAGTGRTAGGCCACAGTGTCATTATCAATTTCACTAATGCCACCTTCCTGCGCCCTGATAGCACCGGCAAAATAACGGAAATGATCAACCGTTAGCGGGAGGTCTGCATTCATTGTTTCACGAATTGGCTTGCCGTTATCTACGGTATCTGCTGTTGCAATTAATTCTAAATTTTCTTCAATACGATCTGCAATTTTAAGTAAAACGTTAGCGCGCTCAGCAACGGAGGTTGCACCCCATTTATCTGCGGCTGCATGTGCAGCATCTAATGCGAGTTCTACATCTTCAGCGGTAGAACGTGCTGCTTTTGTATAAGGCTTACCTGTAATGGGAGAAATAACATCAAAATATTCACCTTTTACTGGTGCTACCCACTTCCCACCAATAAAATTATCGTATTTTTCTTTATACGGTATTGTGACGCCAAGTGCTTTCAATGTATCTAAACTCATGCTAACTCCTATAGGTTTTCTCGTGATTTTATAGCGTTTCTATCCGCTAAACGGCAACAAACAATTTTACTTTTTATATTCATCATTAAAGACGGCTTAATTCAACCTAACCCCTTGTTGAATAAGGGGTTGGCGAGCACGCCCAATAGCAACAATAACCCTAAGTTATGCACAAATCAAGAGTAGAAAACCATTAATATTTAAATTAATCAGACCTTATATGTGGCGAATATTAGATTCATACGATATAGTCTCTGAGTTCATTCGATATCAACAATATATTTTGTCGGAATAATCTTTTATGGCTGAATCATCTGGAATGGCTAAAATAACTACAAGAGCTTTTTGGGACAGCATCAGTCGCCCAACTGATGCAATATTAGGCAAAGCCATCTTAGCTATTTTGATGTTTGCTGAAAGTTTGGTTTGTGTCTTTTGGATATACACCCTATCTGGGTTAGGGGAGAGCTATGCCATCATGGCGATTATTCCCTATGCTTACATTGTACTTTCTTATCTAAGTTTGTTTCTTTTTTACCGATTAAAGAAGTTTGAGTACTTTACGCTCACGCAGCTTGTCATGCTATTAATGATGCCCTTTTTAATGCAATGGGTGCTTGGCGGTTATGATGCATMGAGTGGCATCGCTATTTGGGCTATTCTCYGTCCAATCGGCGCGTTGATGATTTTAGGAACACGCCAATCAACCGCTTGGTTCGCATTGTTTGCAGTGCTTGCAGCCGTTTCGTGGGTGCTAAATGATCGCTTTGCAGGTAATGCACTTCCGATTCCTAGGCACATTAAAGACACTTTCTTTTTGATGAATATTATGGGGACGAGCTGCATTCTATATGCGGTCATGCGTTACTTTCAAAGTCAAAAAGAACGCACATTGCAAGCACTGGCAGTAGAGCAAGCGCGATCGGAAAAATTATTGCTTAATGTGCTGCCACAATCAATCGCAAACCGCTTAAAAGACAATGACATGCGGATTGCGGATAGCCATGATTCCGTCACAGTGCTCTTTGCCGATATTGTTGGGTTTACACAATTAACATCTTCTATGCCACCAACTGAATTAGTTGAATTGTTGAGTCAGTTGTTTTCTGGCTTTGACCAATTGGCAGATAAACATGGATTAGAGAAAATTAAGACGATAGGTGATGGCTATATGGTCGTTGGCGGTGCACCTAACAATATGGATAATCACGCAGCGAAAATGACAACACTCGCTTTAGACATGTTTAAAACGTTAAGTGTGTTTAATCAAGAAGCTGGCCATAGTCTAAAAATGCGGGTCGGCATTAGTACTGGGCCTGTTGTTGCAGGCGTCATCGGCACTTCAAAATTCTCTTATGATTTGTGGGGTGATCCCGTCAATATGGCGAGTCGAATGGAACAAACGGCATTAACTAATACCATACAACTGAGCGAAGAAACACATCAGCTAATTAAACAGAATTTTGATTTTTCTGTCCGTAAACAGGTTCAGATTAAAGGCAAGGGCAAGGTGAATACCTATATGCTGAAGCCATAGTTGCTTCTTGATGAGTCGTAGATTTAAAGCGACTGTGCTTGTCCTCTGCCAGTTTGATTTTGTTTAAATAACAGGTATCAGCTATAATCCTGCCTCTGCACGCGGAGAGTTGGCTGAGTGGTCGAAAGCGCCACCCTGGAAAGGTGGTATAGGGGCAACTCTATCGAGGGTTCGAATCCCTCACTCTCCGCCAGAAAAATCATTACCATTACCCATGAAATCGCAAAGCACTTTAATGCTAAACAATAGCGTAAGTTAGTCGCTTTATCTCATGTAGGCTATTAAGACGTTAGTCAATTCGGGCTATTGGTAGGCAAAAACGAAACAGTTGATAATGAAAACCGAAGAAATTTTTGTAAATAAACATTAATGATTAGGGCAGAAGCTAATGGAAGTTGATTTAGCCTTCAACGTGGTTGAAGTTGGTTTTGATGAATTTGAACGTCGAAAAATGCCCAGAGAAAATGTTTCTTTGATTGAAATTCAAAATAAAGCTTTTTTTGCCAACTTATTGAATGGTGCAGAGGAAATACGCGTGCCATTTGATTTGGGTATTGAAGTGAATGAAGTGCCTTTCGATCAATTTGAACGTCGTAAACACCCTAGATAAATAAACCGCTAATATTRTGCTGTTCTGTTTGAACGCTTTTGCGTTGCTTTTCTGNNNTCATCTCTCCAACAAACTATCGCTAACCCTAGCGATACCTTGTTATCTAAYGAAAATTTGATTCCAAYCGCCACCTAATATTGTTACCTATTCGTACAACTGCTGCGTAAAAGTCATTATTAATCATGATCTTTGATTTTGATTGGTGATAACATGGTTAAAGCTTCCTTATTTACTGTCGTAATTATTTTGAATAGCGTTGGCCTTATGCCTCTGTTTTCTAGATTAAAAATTCGAAGAAATTATACACAAGGTTCAGCCCGATCATATCTATTGTCAACTGATAAGAATGTCGGAATATGTGCGACATCTGCCCTACCCTAAAACCTTGGATTACATGGATGCATTTTCTATCGGAATGCAAAGAAGAGCTGAAAATTCGAATCCAATTTTTAAAATAATTTTCCAACGAGATGCATCTCAAATAGCTGATTATGAATCAGTTATCTTTCATGACTTTGATAATCACACGATTATTTCTGAACAAGATCAAAAGCATTTAAGTTTTGGGGGGAAAGATAAAGTTCACGTTTTGCCGAATGGAGTTGACACTCAATTTTTTGCACCACTGCCAGAAATTGAAAAGAAATATGATATCGCATTCGTTGGGAATATGGGTTACTATCCTAATGTTCAAG
>NVTX01000014.1 GCA_002401735.1 Methylophilaceae bacterium
GAATCCGGAAAGTTCATTCGGTTCGGCGGTTCGTTTTCGAATGATCGAGCCCTTAAAGCAAGCATTATCCTCGGGTGAGGAAACTCTAGTTCTTGCTCACAGTCTGGGGTCAATACTTGCGTGGGACACACTCTGGAAGTTTTCTCGGACTGGAGAATATCGCTCTGATTTCGCTGACAAGAAGGTCGATCTGTTTTTAACCATCGGTTGTCCGCTTGGAGATTCCATTTTCCAAAACAGACCTTTTTCTGTGGCTTGCACTAGGAGTGAAGTGCTTAACAAAAACATGGTTATCGCGCTGGCTAGTATGCGTTTCAAGTTGTTAGACATAATTTTCCAAAAAACAACGTCTGCCCAGCCATGATACGCCAGCTGTTTACTAGTTCAAATAATTGCGCAAGCGGCTAGTGACGTATCTTGCTTCTGCGCGCTGGTCGCGCTGCATTCTTAAAGTCATTAAAGGCTTTTGGCATGCTAGCGGGTCTGCGCTGCGAACCGGATTTTTTATTTGGCCGTGGTTTTGGTTTAAATACACTGCCATCAGACTGCGTGATTTTGCCAATCACCGTTGGTTGAAACGCGGGGATTAGTTGTCTTTTACCCGGCCCAATCAAATCAGCACGGCCCATTTTCTTTAATGCTTCTCGCAATAGTGGCCAGTTGGCAGGGTCATGGTAGCGAATAAAGGCTTTGTGGAGCTTACGTGCGCCGCCCGCTTTAGGGACAACCACGTCCTCGGAATCTTCTGTAACCTTACGCAAAGGGTTTTTGCCACTATGGTACATGGCTGTCGCCATCGCCATGGGAGTTGGCGTAAAGTTCTGTACTTGATCCAACCTAAAGCGGTATCTTTTTAGCCATAAGGCTAAGTTCAACATGTCTTCGGTGGTAGTACCAGGATGTGCGGCAATAAAATACGGGATTAAGTACTGTTTTTTGCCTGCCTCAGCACTATATTTCTCAAACATTGCTCTGAATTCATCATATGCGCCCATGCCTGGCTTCATCATTTTATCCAGCACATTCACTTCAGAATGCTCAGGCGCAATTTTCAAATAACCGCCTACATGATGTTGCACAAGCTCTTTCACATACTCTGGCGATTTAACGGCTAGGTCGTAACGTAAGCCAGAACTAATGAGCACCTTTTTAATGCCTTTAATATTGCGTGCTTTACGGTAAAGCTGAATCAGTGAGCTATGGTCTGTGTTGAGATTTTCACAAACCTCTGGGTAAACACAAGATARTTTACGGCARGATTTTTCAATCTTCTCTGAYTTACAGGCAATACGATACATATTGGCTGTGGGGCCACCAAGATCAGAAATAACACCTGTGAAGCCTTCAACTTTATCGCGAATTTCTTCAACTTCTCTTAGCACAGACGCTTCACTACGGCTTTGAATAATGCGYCCTTCATGCTCGGTAATRCTRCAAAACGTGCAACCACCAAAACAACCACGCATAATATTYACACTAAAACGAATCATTTCCCATGCAGGGATTTTGGCATTTTTATAAACAGGATGTGGTTTACGTGCRTAKGGCAAATCGTAAACAAARTCCATTTCTTTTGTCGTTAGYGGAATCGGCGGTGGGTTCAACCACACYTCTCTATCRCCATGTTTTTGCACCAGCGCACGTGCATTACCTGGGTTAGCCTCYAAATGCAGCACACGTGAAGCATGTGCGTACAACACAGGGTTTTGTGAGACTTCTTCATAACCMGGCAAACGYACCACTTGTTTGCTTCTATCTGCTTTGGGTTTTCTGAGTCGCACRTTAGGGACAATYTCAATCGCCTTAGTGCCTGCTGGYAAATCTGGCTTACCAGTTGAGTTTTCAGTSGCGCAGCTAGCATCYGCYTTACCCATTTTCATTTCATATGGGTCAATTGGTTTGTCGACTGTMCCSGGRCGATCAAGCTTKGTRCTTTCAATTTCATCCCARCCTTCTGGAATGCTTTTACGCATAAAGGCAGTACCACGGATATCTTGAATYTCACTAACTGGCTCGCCTTTTGCAATCCGATGCGATATTTCAACTAACGCGCGCTCAGCATTACCGTAAAGCAAGATRTCYGCTTTAGAATCGACMARGACAGAACGACGAACTTTRTCTGACCAGTAATCATAATGTGCAATGCGTCGTAAGCTTGCTTCAATACTGCCAATAATCAAAGGYACTTTKGGAAAMGCTTCACGGCAACGTTGGCTATAAACCAGCACCGCTCGATCTGGTCTTTTATTAGGTGCTGCATCTGGCGTATACGCATCATCAGATCTGATTTTACGATCTGCCGTATAGCGATTAACCATACTATCCATATTGCCAGCAGTAATGCCAAAGTATAAGTTCGGTTTACCTAGCGATTTAAACTCACTGGCATTTTGCCAAGCAGGCTGGGAAATAATACCTACTCTAAAACCTTGTGCTTCCAGTAAGCGTCCAACTAATGCCATGCCGAAACTAGGATGATCAATATAAGCATCACCCGTGATTAAAATAATATCGCAACTATCCCAACCCAAATCGTCCATTTCTTCACGYGAAGTTGGCAACATCGTGGMCACGCCAAAGCGCTTCGCCCAATAGGGGCGGTAACTTTGAATCGGTTTAGCGAGCATTGTTGTGTATTTTTCCATGAGGTCGGCATTTTACGCGGTAATTGATTGATTTAACATCATTTTTTTAAAATAACTCTACACCAAACTGTTTTACTATGAAAATAAAAACAAAGAAGACGATCAACGTTAATAAAATAGAAACCGTTAGTGCCAGCCAGAAGCCCAGTTTAGGCAGCGCATAAGGGAACAATAAAAACATGGGKAGTGTCGGAATCACATACCAAAAGGTGTAGTACGCATGGTTAGCAATTTTTGCATCTGGTTGTTTTTCAACGAATAACCAAATTAAAGTCAGCACCGTCACGATKGGTAATGCTGCCAATAGMCCRCCTAGTTTGTCACTTCTTTTAGCCAGTTCAGACACGACAACGACCACACCAGCCGTAATCAAATACTTAATAATAAGATATTTCATTGCCATCCTTCATTTTTCTATCTAAATAATGCATTTTGAGCGTAATATTCATACTATTCCTAGTTTCTACTTTTCGCTAATGACTATTMTTAAATATCAAGTATCAGGACTCACTTGCGGCGGTTGTGTAACCCGTGTCAAAAGCACGCTTGCAGACCATGCTGAGCTMGCCGAAGTRACACTGACACCTCCTGAAGCTACCCTTACCAACCCTAGAAACAAYATTGTCGTGCTGAATGCTGCGCTTAGCCAAGTAGGCAATTATCAACTTAGTCCGCTTGAAGTAGCGCAAAAGGTGGTGATTCCTGAACAAGAAACAAAAAGTTGGGTGGCGACTTACAAGCCATTACTACTGGTATTTGTTTATATTTTAATGGTCACGTTAGCTGTAGAAGTTGTGGGTGGCCGTTTTGAACTRCAGCGCTGGATGCCGAACTTTATGGCAGGCTTCTTTCTTGTATTCTCATTTTTTAAAATGTTGGACTTAGCTGGNTTTTGCCAATAGTTATGCAATGTATGATTTGCTCGCAAAAAAATTACCTAGTTATGGCTATATTTATCCATTTATAGAACTAGGCCTTGGCYTTGGCTACTTAACACAATGGCAACCAGTGTTCATTAATTGGGCAACGTTAATTGTRATGGGTTTCTCTACCATCGGCGTGGTGCTTGCCGTGATGAACAAGCAAGAAATTAAATGTGCTTGCTTAGGCACAGGCTTTAATTTACCAATGAGTACGGTCACTATTATTGAGGATTTACTCATGGTTGCCATGGCCATTGCGATGCTCACCATGCCAGCCATTTTTATGCATTAAAAAGACTAAACGCAGAAACTTTTTCAAAACACTAAACTTTCTGCCTAAAACCATTACATAAGAAATGATTTTTTGTTAGTCTAGCTAGCTYCAAACYAAACTTTNNGCAAGTTTGGTTTAAYCCACAGGCATGCMAAATAAYAATGAAAAMAWTTGCTTTATTTAAGCGCTTCCTGCTACCACTACTACTTGTGGGCATCTTGGCCATTTTCACGACTGCTTTTTACATGTTTACGCTTAATTTACAGGCGAACAAAGATGAAGCGCAGCATGAAACCAAAAAACTAGAACATGTACTAGACATGGCGAGAAGCTTGGTGATTGAACGTGTTTACTCATCAATGGGCTTATTAAAACAAAAAAGCRTCCTCCTAGGCACCCCAAACATTGATGGTAAAGRTACCGTTAATGGCGAAACGGTTCCTAATCTAAAATTAGGTAGCGCGCCTCAAGCCAATCAAACTGACCTCGTCGATGGTGTCACCAATATTGGCAGTGGAACCGCGACAATATTTGTCAAAAAAGGCGATGCGTTTATTCGTGTTGCCACCAATGTGAGAAAGAAAAACAATGCGCGCGCAATAGGCACAATACTGAACCCCTCAGGGAAGGTCATCACGAACTTAAACGCTGGTAGGCCATTCTATGGTGTGGTGAATATTTTAGGTGAACCTTACATTTCTGGATACGAGCCTATTCTAAATGCCAGTAACCAAGTCATCGGCGCATGGTATGTCGGCTATAAAGTGAATGTGAATGCACTGAATCAGATCATCAAGAAATGGACTTTYTTAGAATCCGGTTTTKCGGTGATTACGGATGATAGTAATCAGATTCGTTTCTTATCCGAACGCATTTCTATTGAGAAAGCAAAAATAGCGCTCGARAATGCAAACAACACTTGGCTRATTGCGCATAGAAAGATTCCTGCATGGAATTTTCATGCTTATATCGTGTATCCCGTTAAAGACGCTTACCTTAGCAGCGTAGTACCGCTGTACCCCTTACTTATTTTAGGTGGCATATTTGGTATTCTCCTRATGATTCTAGCGCAGCGTGGGATTAAACGCTTTGTACTAACCCCGATAGGTGGCGACCCAGAAACCGCCCGCCGTTTAGTCAAAAGYATTGCGCAAGGCGACTTTAACGARGATGAAACMGTTGCCGAACCAGACACCCTCATCGACAATATGCTTAAAATGCGTAAGCGTTTACGTGAAATGGTGTATGAAATTAATCAAAATGCAGATAGCTTAAGCATTTCATCTAGTGTTTTCCAACATGCCCATGATGGTATTTTTATTACGRATGCGAATGGCAATATTATTGAAACAAACCCAGCCTTTAGTGAAATCACTGGCTATTCTTACCAAGAATCACAACATAAAAAACCTAGCGAATTAGGTTTTGCTTATCAAGTAGACACGTTTTTTTCAGCATTATTTAACACAGCGGATTGCGATGAAGGTAAGCGCGGAGAAGTCTGGTGCTTGAATAAAAGCGGGAAAGCCTATGTCGCRTGGCTAGATATGTTTCCAGTRCGTGATGAAAATGCTGAATTACTACACTACATCGGTTTATTTTCCGATATCACTGTGGCAAAAGAGCAAAAAGATACGCTTGAGCACTTGGCTTACCACGATGCGTTAACACAGCTCCCWAACAGAGTATTATTTTCTGATAACTTACAAAAAGCACTTGCGCGCATCGAGCAAACAAAAGAATCGATTGCCATCTGCTATGTGGATTTAGATAATTTCAAACCCATTAACGATCAATATGGTCATGAAATTGGCGATCAGTTACTCGTCTTACTTGCCAATCGCTTGCGAGAAAACTGTCGCAATCAAGATACATTAGCGAGATTAGGTGGAGATGAGTTTGCCATCTTATTAAGTGGCCTACACACAGAGAGTGAATATGCAAAATCTTTAGATCGAATACTAAATGCCATCGAACAACCTTTTTATATTGACGACCATGTCTTTCACATTTCAGCCAGCATAGGCTTCACCGTTTATCCAAATGACAATAATCCACCTGACACCTTATTACGCCATGCAGACCACGCGATGTACCATGCAAAAACACATGGCGGCAAGCAACATCACTTGTTTGATTCAAAACTCGCCCAACTCTCACAAAGTGAGCAGCAACTCAAACAGGATGTGTTAGCAGGCCTTAAAAGCAAACAGTTTGTCATCTATTACCAGCCGCAGATTGATCTAAGATCTGGCGATGTGATTGGCATGGAAGCATTAATCCGTTGGCAACATCCTAGCCGCGGCTTTCTTAGCCCTAACGAATTTTTACCAATTGTTGAAAACACGCACCTGATTACGGCCATTGGTGAGTGGATTATCCTGAATACCTTAAAGCAAGTTAACCAATGGCAAAAAAAAGGATTGGACTTTCACATTGGGATCAATATTGCGGCCTATCACATCACAGACAAAAATTTCAGGTGGTTCCTCACAGAAGCCTTTAAAAAGTATCCCAATGTTAAAGGGAACAAACTCAATTTAGAGATTACTGAGAGCGCCGCAATTAATGACATTGATAAAGCGACCGATATCATTAAACAATGCAAAAAACTCGGCGTCACGTTCTCCCTTGATGACTTTGGCGTTGGTTACTCATCGTTAATTTACTTACGCAGATTACCTGTCGACATTATTAAAATTGATCGATCATTTACAAGCGGCATGGTAAACGATTCAGAAGATTTAGCAGTCGTCACCAGCATTATTACGCTATGTCGAGAATTTAAAAGAAAGGTGATTGCAGAAGGTGCAGAAACAAATGAGCAATTAAGCATGTTGCATGATTTAGGTTGTAATTACGCGCAAGGCTACGGCATTGCCAAGCCAATGCCAGCCAATGAAGTTGTCAACTGGGTAAAAACGAATCATCCCTTTAAATATCACTAAACTAGTTATGATTGATAGATGACAGATCAATTTTACAARCTGGATAATRRYTATGTGMTYGCTTTAGAAAAGCACACAAAATTCCCCCCTTTAGACCAAGCGTTAACTAACCCAGATGGATTAATTGCAATAGATGGTGAGCTCACCAGTGAACGTTTATTAGACGCATACTCTCAAGGAATTTTTCCTTGGTTTAGTGAAGGTGAGCCCATCATGTGGTGGAGTCCAAACCCTCGCATGGTGCTGTTTCCATCTGAATTAAAGCTTTCTAGCTCACTTAAAAAGACATTAAAAAAACAACCTTTTGAAGTTAAAATCAATACCGCTTTTCGAGAAGTGATGATGGCTTGCAGTCAAGCAAARCGGCCAGAYCAAGCTGGCACRTGGATTAATCACACMATGATTGATGCTTATTGCGAACTACATGCGCTCGGCCATGCTATTTCAAGCGAAAGCTGGCTAGATAACAAGCTGGTCGGTGGCTGTTATGGCGTGATAATCGGTAAAATGTTTTATGGTGAAAGCATGTTTCATACCCATACTGACGCCTCAAAAATYGCTTTTGTAAACCTAGTTGAGCATCTAAAGACCCAAGGGGTTGGTATGATTGATTGTCAAATGAAAACACCGCTTTTGGCTGGTTTTGGTGGGCGCGATATTCCACGCGAAGAATTTAGTCAAACACTGTCAAAATTGATACACTTAACGACATGAGTTCGCCTAAAGAATTACCATTACAAAAACTACAGTTTTATGTCACCACATCGTACCCATGCGGTTATATTGCGAAGAACCTGGCGCAAAGTTTAATCGCGTCTCCGCAACACCTCGTTGATGCAAATGTTTATAGCGACCTCATCAGCCAAGGGTTTAGACGTAGCGGAAAGTTCTCTTATCGTCCACATTGCGAACACTGCAACAAATGCATCCCAGTCCGCATCGTATTAAATCAATTCAAACCGACACGCAGCCAAAAACGTGCCTTTAAACAGCATAGTGATTTAACAGCCAATGTATTACCGTTAGACTTTCAGCAAACACATTTCGAGCTATACGCCGAATACCAAGCACTACGTCACGCTACTGAGCATGAATTTAAGCAGGACAATCTCGACGATGAAAAAGAGCAATACAAGCAGTTTCTTTGTCAAAGTAACGTCAAAAGTTTAATGATTGAATTTAGCGATACACAAAACCAAGTGAAAATTGTCAGCGTGATCGACGTCGTGCAGGATGGCGTCTCCGCGGTATACACTTTTTATGATGCACATGCACCAAAAGCCAGCTACGGCACATACGCCATCATGTGGCTCATTGAGTGGGCAAAAAACCAAAACCTGCCCCACCTCTACTTAGGCTATTGGATTGAAGAAAGCCAAAAAATGGCTTACAAAGAAAAATTCRATGCACAAGAAAAACTGATTGATGGTGAGTGGAAACTTAACAAGTAATTAGTTTCTTACCAAATAGTTTTTTAAAGTTTAGCCTCAAACTGTCATGCTTAATCTACATGARCCATACTGTAATGATACAATTCAGCCTTTAATTATCTCTCATTTGTAGAAATAGACTGCGTTTTGAAAAAACTCGTTATTTTTGGTGTTGGCCTAATCGGTGGCTCAGTTGCATTGGCTTTAAAAAAACAAGCTGATGCGCCTCTTTGCGTCGGCATAGGGCGTAACCGTGCCAAYTTGGATMWAGCATTAGCACTGAATATTATCGATGCAGCTGAAAGTGATATTGCATTAGCCCTTACGGATGCCGATATGGTGCTGATTGCGGCACCCGTTGCACAAACCAAGCGCATCCTCAAAAGCATTCAACCTCACTTGAATGCCAATACGRTCATTACCGATGCTGGYAGCACAAAAACGGATGTATTAGCGATGGCGCAAGAAGTGTTAGGCGCGCAAGCTARTCAGTTCGTGGGTGGCCACCCTATTGCTGGGGCTGAAAAATCAGGCGCTAGTGCCGCGATAGCCAAYTTATACATGGCTAAAAATGTGGTACTAACRCCYTCTTCYGGAACCAAYAAACAAGCRATCGAAAAAGTGCGCAAGCTWTGGCAAARCTGCGGCGCCRATGTTATTGAGATGCAGGCAGAAAAGCACGATAGTATCTTTGCMACCGTTAGCCATTTGCCGCAYATGCTTGCATTTGCTTTAGTTGAAGAYATGGCTTCTCGCGATAATGCTGCAGAGTTATTTGATTTTGCTGCTAGCGGCTTTAGAGATTTTACGCGCATCGCCGGTAGCAGCCCTGAAATGTGGCGCGATATTAGCCTTGCAAACAAAACAGCATTACTTAAGGAAATAACCGCTTACGAACAAGCGCTGGCCAAGTTAAAACAAACGCTCGCTAACGAAGATGCTGAAGCACTGCAAGCAGCGTTTGAACGCGCMAGCAAAGCACGCAACCAATGGGCCAATAAGCAGAAATAAATAGYATGGAACAATTACCACTAAGCCCAGCCARTCAMACTGCTGGCAGTATTCACCTCCCTGGTTCTAAAAGCATTTCGAATCGCACACTATTACTCGCTGCATTAGCGAAAGGCKCKACTGAGATYAARGGSCTRCTKGTCTCCGATGACACMGAYCGCATGCTRGAGGCGCTARCRTCACTAGGYATACAAATAACAAARCAAGMACARAGCCTTTTRATACAAGGGGCTGATGGCAACATYCCKAATAAACARGCRGATTTRTTTTTAGGGAATGCGGGYACGGCGTTCCGKCCGCTTACCGCAGCACTKGCTTTCTCACARGGTGARTATCACCTACATGGCGTTCCGCGTATGCATGAACGGCCAATTGGTGATTTAGTAACCGCGCTTTGTAAGGTTGGCGCCAATATTCAATATTTAGCCAATGAAGGTTTTCCGCCATTACAAATATCCCCTGCGCAATTAGATGTCAGCAAACCCATCCAAATCCGTGGTGATGTTTCTAGCCAGTTCTTAACCGCNTTACTCATGGCATTGCCACTCACCGGAAAACAARCAACGATTGAAGTGGTGGGTGAATTRATTTCAAAACCTTACATTGAGATCACGTTAAACCTTATGGCTAAATTTGGTGTAAAAGTACAACGTGAAGAGTGGCAGCGCTTCACCATTCCAGCCAATAGTCAATATGTCAGCCAAGAACAACTCCATGTAGAAGGCGATGCTTCCAGTGCTTCTTACTTTTTAGCTGCTGGCGCGATTGGCGGCAACATGACGGTGCACGGTATTGATGCCGATAGCATTCAAGGGGATGTTAAATTTGCTGAAGCCTTAGCACGAATGGGCGGTATTGTTGAGTATGGTCAAAACCAAATAACGGCAACAAAACCAACAACATCCAAACTAAAAGCCATTGACCTCGACTGCAATCACATTCCAGATGCTGCAATGACTTTAGCTATTTTGGCACTGTTTGCAGATGGCACAACAACGCTACGCAATATTGCTAGTTGGCGTGTCAAAGAAACYGACCGCCTAGCCGCYATGGCAACAGAGTTGCGTAAAGTCGGCGCCACGGTCATCGAAGGTGAAGACTATATTACAATCACCCCGCCAGAAAAACTCACACCTAATGCAGAAATTGACACCTATGATGACCACCGTATGGCGATGTGCTTTTCACTCGTCAGTTTAGGTGGCATACCGGTGACCATTAATGACCCTAACTGTGTGGCCAAAACATTCCCTAATTATTTTGAAGAATTTGCAAAAATTGTCAACTAACAMCCCCCCTGTCATCGCCATTGACGGCCCTTCSGCCTCTGGYAAAGGATCCGTTGCTGAACGTGTCGCCAATCAACTTGGTTATCATTATTTAGATTCTGGCGCACTCTACCGCATTGTCGCCCTAGCGAGTCAACACAAAAACATTGCGTGGAGCGATGCAAAAACCCTCRGCGAACTTGTCCCAACCCTACAAATAGCATTTAAAAATAGTGAAGTTCACCTTAACGGAGAAAACGTAACAGAAGCAATACGTAGCCCAGCGATGAGTAATGGCGCCTCTCAAGTGGCGATTCATCCCGAAGTGCGCAGCGCACTACTTGCACTACAACATAGCTTTAGGCAAACACCTGGGTTAGTWGCCGATGGGCGAGACATGGCAAGCGTCGTGTTTACRGACGCATTACTCAAAATATTTTTAACGGCAAGTGTGGAAGAGCGAGCTACGAGGCGTTACAAGCAACTTCTTAATCAAAATACAGCTGCAAATTACAAGAAAATTCTACATGACTTGCAAGAAAGAGATCAGCGAGATAGAACGCGTACGGCGGCGCCACTTACACAAACAAAAGAAGCCATATTTCTTGATACAGACAATCGCAATATAGACGAAGCCGTTGACTTCATTCTCTCTGAATACCAACCAATCATACAAAAACACACTTTTCAGCAATAAATCACCATTAAGTCATTGAACATAAGATATTTTTTGTGTAATATGTGCGGTTCGTGTTAAGTTTTTAGAACGCATTCTAAATCTTAATGTAATTTAACTAACCCACTGCTAGGTGGGACTATACTGGATACACTTTTTTAATGTCTACTACTGACTCAACAACCCCTTCAAACGAAGAACCAYTAAACGAAGAATCATTCGCCGCCCTTTTTGAAGAAAGCTTAGCGCGCCAAGAAATGCGCTCAGGTGAAATCATCACCGCAGAAGTTGTCTCAATCGACAACGACCACGTTATTGTTAACGCAGGTCTTAAATCTGAAAGCGTGATTGAAATAAACGAATTTAAAAGCCCTCAAGGTGAACTTGAAGTTGCAGTAGGCGACTTCGTCAAAGTGGCCATTGAGAAACTTGAAGATGGCTTCGGCTCAACAATCCTTTCTCGCGACAAAGCGAAGAAAATGGAAGCTTGGTTAGACTTAGAAGACGCCATGAACGAAGGTCGCGTTGTTAAAGGTTATATCAGCAGCCGTGTTAAAGGTGGTTTACGCGTTTCTGTTAATGGCATCATGGCATTCCTTCCTGGTTCATTAGTTGACATTCGTCCAGTGAAAGACACAACACCATTCGAAAATAAAGAATGGGATTTCAAAGTAATCAAACTTGATCGCAAACGTAACAACATCGTTGTTTCTCGTCGTGCTGTCATGGAAGTGACTGCAGGTGCAGATCGCGAAGCACTGCTAGAAACATTGGTCGAAGGTGCTGTTGTTAAAGGAATCGTTAAGAACATCACGGATTACGGTGCATTTATTGATTTAGGTGGCATCGATGGCCTTCTTCACATCACAGACCTCGCTTGGCGTCGTGTGAAACACCCATCAGAACTACTGACAGTGGGTGATGAAATTGAAGCAAAAATCTTAAAATTTGACCAAGAGAAAAACCGTGTTTCACTAGGTGTTAAGCAACTTGGCGATGACCCATGGGTATCATTAGGTCGTCGTTACCCAGTAGGCACACGTCTATTTGGTAAAGTTTCAAACCTAACAGACTACGGTGCATTTGTAGAAGTAGAACCGGGCATTGAAGGTCTAGTTCACGTTTCAGAAATGGATTGGACAAACAAAAACATTCACCCAGGTAAAATTGCGCAATTAGGTGATGAAGTTGAAGTCATGATTTTAGAGATTGACGAAGATCGTCGTCGTTTATCACTAGGGATGAAACAATGTAAACCTAACCCTTGGGATGACTTTGCTGCAACACATGCTAAAGGTGATAACGTTACCGGCCAAATCAWATCAATTACCGACTTTGGTGTCTTTATTGGTTTGCCAGGCAGCATCGATGGTCTCGTACATTTGTCTGATTTATCATGGGCTCAAAATGGCGAAGAAGCGATTCGAAGCTTTAAAAAGGGTGATGAGCTACAAGCGGTTATCTTAGCAATTGATGTCGAGAAAGAACGTATTTCTCTAGGCGTGAAACAATTGACTGAAGACCCAAGTGGTGAAACATCTGCAAGTACTGGTGACAGTTCAGTTAAACCAAAAGCAAAATCAAAAGCTGAAAAACAAACTGCTGAAGAATCAGCTGCTGCATCAGGTAATACCAACCTTGGCGCATTATTAAAAGCCAAGATGGATAGCAGTAAGAAATAATTAGTCGCAACCGTCAATTAGAAAAGATCATATATCCATGACAAAATCTGAGTTAATTAATCTGCTTGCGGAACATTTTCCGCAGCTAGTTGTTAAAGATGCTGAACTATCAGTCAAAGCAATTTTAGATGCAATGACAGATAACTTAGCAACAGGTGAACGTATTGAAATAAGGGGTTTTGGTAGTTTTAGTCTTAATTACCGTCCGCCTCGTTTAGGTCGAAATCCTAAAACCGGCAGTAAAGTGCAAGTTCCTGCAAAACATGTACCGCACTTTAAAGCCGGGAAAGAACTACGTGATCGTGTAGATTTGTCTAGTTAATATAGTTCTATATGACAGATATAAAAAACGGTACATATTTTATGTGCCGTTTTTTTTGTTCTTTTTTTTGGTTATCATTAGCACCTAGCCTAACGCTTAGGTAAAATGGTAAAAAACAAAATGATGAAGGCAGCATGACGATTGAATTTGAATACTGGTGGCTATTAATACTTCCGATATTTTTTACCTTGGGATGGGTAGCTGCGCGCGTCGATATTAAGCAATTGATTGCAGAATCAACGACGCTTCCTGCGGCCTATTTTAAGGGGCTTAACTTTCTAATTGGCGACCAACACAGTAAAGCCGTAGACGCCTTCTCCGAGGCCATACATGCTAATAGCGATTCGCTAGAGCTTCATTTTGCGCTTGGTAGCTTATTCAGACGGACCGGTGCAACTGACCGCGCCATCAACATGCATCTTAACTTACTCGACAAAAAAGAATTAACAGATAATCAAAAAGATGCCGTCAAAGCTGAGCTAGCACAAGATTATTTAAAAGCAGGCCTTTTTGATCGTGCCGAAGAATTRTTCAAAAGCTTAAAAGACAAACGTTATCACCAGCCAGCATTACACGCCTTGCTAGAAATTTATGTACGAGAACGCGAATGGATACAAGCCGTTGATACAGCAACAGAGTTAGAACGTTTATCAGGGGTTCCTTTTAGAAAAGAAATTGCACAATACCATTGTGAGCTAGCCATGAATGCCATTATTGATCAGCAGTCAGATCAAGTGCGCCGTCATCTTGCAGACGCCTTAGATGCCAATAAAAAGTGTGTTCGAGCAAACATGCTGTTAGGTGATTTGGAACTGCAGTCGGGAAGCCATGCCGCAGCACTCTCTCATTGGAAACACATCGAATTTCAAGACCCTGAATACTTAGGCTTGGTTGCACCAAGGCTGTTAAAGAGCTTTGCTGCCATCGACAAGTCGAAAGAAGGTGTCGCTTTACTTAAAACATATTTAGAAAACTATAAACTGCCATCGTTAATGTCAGCGCTATACGAAGCCACGATTACTGAAGAAGGCCACGATAGTGCTGCCACCTTAGCAAGGAATGAGTTAATCCGTAAGCCTAGCTTGCAAACCTTAGACCAGTTACTACAAGCACGTGCAATGTCCGATAGTGAAAGTAATGGCAAAGGTTCTCAGGATATTCAGCTCATGCAACAGACTGTGCGTAATGCCATCGGCAATCGCGCAGCTTACCACTGCAATCAATGTGGATTTCGTGCGAAACAATACCACTGGCAATGCCCTGCATGTAATGCTTGGGAGTCTTTACCTTCCGAGCCAAGCGAAGCCATTAGTCGCGAAATGACAATCAAAAATTAACAACAAATGAACACAGAAACCATTGATTCTAAAATAGTTGTTGCCTTAGATTTTGCAAATGCAAAAGATGCATTATCCCTAGTCGACCAATTAGAGCCAACCATGTGTAAGCTTAAGGTCGGTAAAGAGCTCTTTACTGTGGCAGGCCCACAGTTGGTTGAAAAGCTAGTCGCTAAAAATTTCAACGTCTTTTTAGACCTTAAATTTCATGACATTCCAAACACAGTGGCTAAAGCCTGCGAGGCAGCAAGTAATTTAGGTGTATGGATGCTAAATGTACATGCTAGCGGTGGCTCTGCGATGATGCAGKCCGCATTAGAAGGTGTGAATAGAAGCACACATTCACCTTACCTCATCGCTGTGACCGTGCTCACCAGCATGAGCCAAGACAACCTGAGCGAATTAGGCATTCGTAACACCATCGAAGATCAAGTGCTTAAGCTCGCTTCATTAACACAACAAGCTGGTTTACATGGCGTGGTGTGCTCTGCAATGGAAGCGCAGCAGTTGAAAAAAGYAATGCCTAATGACTTCCTATTARTCACCCCGGGCATACGCCCCGCTTCTGCTAGTTTAGATGATCAAAATCGTGTATTAACACCGACGAAAGCGCTTGAAATGGGCGCAAGCTATTTGGTGATAGGCAGACCCATTACGCAAGCCAAGAATCCTATTGAAGCTCTGCATGCGATCAACAAGGAAATTCAGGAAAAACCCTCTGATTAGATATAACAGTTACATCACAATTTAGCATCGATTCTAAACACCAAAAAACCAAAAACAATTGGAAAGAATAATGAAAAAAATAACAATAGCGCTACTTGTGTCGCTTAGCCTTAGCTTCAACCTRTTCGCCACGACCGATTTAAACAAAGCAARCCAAACGGAACTCGAGTCATTRTCGGGCATCGGTCCAGCAAAAGCGAAAGCCATYATTRATTAYCGCAAACAACATGGTGGGTTYAAAACAATYGAAGAATTAGAACAAGTGGATGGCATCGGTCCAGCCACACTAAAAAAGCTTAGCAAAGATATTGCTGTGTCGAAGAAAAAAAGAGATGTGCCTTCAAAAGGACGCATCTCTTCATCATTCGATCATTAAGGCCCCTACTTGAAGTAGCTGCAAACCTTATTTAACGCGCATCCCTGGTTTAGCGCCAGCATCTGGTGACATGATAAATGGCCCGCCCTTTTCATCAGAGGCAGCTAATACCATGCCGTCACTCATGCCAAACTTCATTTTCCGCGGCGCTAGGTTAGCCACCATAATGGTTAATCGGCCGACCAGTGTAGCAGGATCATATGCTGACTTAATACCAGCAAAGACTTGGCGTGTTTTTTCTTCACCAACATCTAGCGTCAATTTCAATAGCTTATCAGCGCCTTCTATATGCTCAGCATTCACGATTTTAGCGATACGTAAATCAACCTTCATGAAATCATCAATATTGATGTAATCGCCCGCCTCTTCTTTGGGTTTGGCACTCTTGTCAACTACCACTGGCGCACTCTGTAGGTTTTCCTTGTTGCTCTCGACCATGGCTGCTATTGCCTTAGGTTCAACACGCGTAATTAGGTGTGCGTATTTATTAATGGTATGGCCGGCACTTAAACTAGCCTCAACACTACTCCATTGCATCGTTTCAATATTTAAAAACGCTTCAATTTCAGAGGCTAATTTCGGCAAAACAGGTTTAAGGTAAAGCGTGAGCAAACGGAACA
Organism: Methylophilaceae bacterium; assembly: GCA_002401735.1. Lineage (GTDB taxonomy): Bacteria > Pseudomonadota > Gammaproteobacteria > Burkholderiales > Methylophilaceae. The sequence goes on from NVTX01000014.1 coordinate 16,239, forward strand.
TCTCTAAAGCATCAGAACACACTTGTTGTAATAAATCGTCTTGGCCTTCTTGTTTAGCAATCACCCATGGTGCTTTATCAGCAACAAAAGCATTGGCTAAATCGCTTAAACGCATAATTTCACGGATGGCTTTTCCAAAATCACGCGCGGTAAAAGCAGCAGCAATATTAGGCGCTGCCGCCTTTAATTCAGCCACAACTRCATTRTCTTCCGATGGGTTTAATTTACCCGCAAAGCGTTTATAAACRAAGCCTGCCGTACGGCTAGCAATATTAATATACTTGCCGACTAAATCGCTATTCACGCGCGCRACAAAGTCTTCTAAATTCAAATCGATATCTTCCATCGTAGAATTCAATTTAGCAGCATAGTAATAGCGCAAATACTCTGGGTTCTTAACGTGGTCCAAATAACTACGCGCCGTGATAAACGTTCCGCGTGACTTAGACATTTTTTCGCCATTCACGGTTAAAAATCCGTGCGCAAAAACCTGTGTAGGCGTGCGATAACCACTGAACTCAAGTGTCGCAGGCCAGAATAAGGCATGGAAATAGAGTATGTCTTTCCCAATAAAGTGATAAAGCTCTGTTTGACTGTCTTTTTTCCAATACTCGTCAAAATCCAAGTCATTTTTTGTACATAAGTTCTTAAAGCTTGCCATATAGCCGATAGGCGCATCTAGCCAAACGTAAAAGTACTTACCTGGTGCATCAGGAATCTCAAAACCAAAATACGGTGCATCACGTGAAATATCCCAATCTTTCAAGCCACTTTCAAACCATTCATCCATTTTATTGGCCGCTTCGCCTTGCAGTGTGCCGCTTCTTGTCCATTCTTTTAGAAAGTCTTCGCAATCTGATAGCTTAAAGAAATGATGTTCAGTTTGTTTACGTATAGGGGCTGCTCCAGAGACTGCAGAATAAGCCTCAATCAGCTCGGTAGGATTGTAAGTCGCACCGCAAACTTCACAGGAATCACCATATTGATCTTTTGCATGGCACTTCGGACACTCGCCTTTAATAAAGCGATCAGGCAGAAACATGTTCTTAACAGGATCATAAAACTGTTCGATAGTTTTAGTCGCGATTTTATCGTTCGCTTTTAACGCACGATAGATGCCTTCAGAAAGTGTTTTATTTTCTTCTGAATTCGTTGAGTAATAATTATCAAAATCGACAAAAAACTCAGAAAAATCAGCAGCATGCTCTTGATGTACACCTTCAATTAACGCTTCTGGCGTGATGCCCTCTTTCTCTGCTCGCAGCATGATTGGCGTGCCATGCGTATCGTCCGCGCAAACATAGTGCACCGTGTGCCCCTGCATCTTTTGAAAGCGCACCCAGATGTCTGTTTGGACATATTCGACTAAGTGGCCGATATGAATGCTGCCGTTTGCGTAAGGAAGTGCGGAGGTAACAAGAATTTTACGTGACATGGTAAATGAACCGATTATGCTAAAAGCGCTATTCTAGCAAATGCGGGCTACTTAACCTAAGTCTTATCAAAATTATGCCTTTATCCTAATAGAAACACATCCTTAGCTTGAATACATGACGGAATGGTCGATATCCGCTAAAATACCTGCATTATTGATGTCGGAAATTTAACGCATGGCCATTACAGAATCACTCGTTCAAAGCTCACTAAAATTATGTATTGATCCCAATACTGAGAAAGACTTTATTAGTAGCAAGTCTGCTAAAAACATTACAATCAAAGGTAATGATATTAGCCTTGATATTGTACTAGGCTATCCTGCAAAAAGTGTGATAGATGCAGTAAAAACATTGGTCACAGACCATTTAAATACACTGGAAGGTGTCGGCGATGTTACGGTGAACATTGGTAGTCGTATTGTTTCGCACAAAGTACAACAAGGGGTTAATTTATTACCGAATGTTAAAAATGTGATTGCGGTCGCTTCTGGTAAAGGTGGTGTAGGCAAATCAACCACCTCCGTTAACTTAGCACTCGCATTAGCCGCTGAAGGCGCAAGTGTCGGCTTATTAGATGCCGACATCTACGGACCAAGTCAGCCGCAAATGCTAGGTATTAGTGGCCGCCCTGATAGTAAAGATGGTAAAAGCATGGAGCCGATGGAAGCCCATGGCATCCAAGCCATGTCCATAGGCTTTTTAGTTGATACTGATACACCAATGGTTTGGCGCGGCCCGATGGTTACCGGTGCATTAGAGCAACTATTGCGTGACACCAAGTGGCGTGATTTAGATTACTTGGTGATTGATTTACCGCCTGGCACCGGCGATATCCAACTAACACTAGCGCAAAAAATTCCCGTCACTGGCGCCATCATTGTTACAACACCGCAAGACATGGCTTTGCTTGATGCACGCAAAGGGTTGAAAATGTTCGAGAAAGTCGGCATTCCTATTTTAGGGATTGTCGAAAATATGAGCACGCATATTTGCACAAGCTGCGGTCACGAGGAACATATATTTGGTGCTGGCGGCGGCGAGCTCATGTGTAAAGATTACAATGTTGATTTATTAGGCAGCTTACCGCTCGACATTAAAATACGTGAACAAACGGATGGCGGCAAGCCTACTGTGATTGCTGAACCCGATAGTGACATTGCGAGAATATATAAAGAAATTGCCAGGAAATCTGCCATTAAAATTGCGATCGCCAGCTTAGATCACAGCAGTAAGTTTCCCAAYATTGTGATTCAAAATACTTAAGACCAATCAAAGYACAATAAAAAAGCGCCTCATGGGCGCTTTTTTATTGTGCGGCAATCTAGGGATGGTTAATTTAAGGCGACACCAAAGCAATATACATCTGCGCCCTGCTTGCCTGTAATTAACATAGCTGGAATGTTAATACCCTTCCGCCAATTATCTACCGCTGCTTGCTTGCCAGCGCCTGTAACTAGAAACATCACTTCACTAGCATTGTTCAAACGCTTCTCACTGATCGTAATACGGTCAGCAGGTGGCTTCGGCGCTTCAGACACAGGGACAGCATCAGCACTATTGTCTACAGCTTGATCAGGGAACAAACTTGCCGTATGCCCATCTTCACCTAGYCCTAAAATAACCAAGTCAAAAGTACGTACACCTTGCAAGGTTTCAGCATAAGTTTTTGCACCCTCAATGTTGCCAAGTTCTGCAGGAATGTCGTGAATTTGCGCTGCAGGAATAGCGACGTGATTTAACCATGCTTCTCTCGCCATTTTGCTATTACGATCCGCATGATCGACTGGTAGGCAGCGATCATCGTTATGATAAACATGCCATTTAGCCCAATTAGCTGTTTGTTTGCCTAACATTTGGTAGACCGCCTTGGGGGTGCTGCCGCCAGCAAGCACAATTAAAAAACTGTCATTCTTTTCGATCGCTTCATCTGCCGCTTTCAAAATCCGACTGACTGCTGCTTGATTAATCTCATCTTGAGATTGAAAAGGATGCCAACGCGTGTTATTGAGTGCCATAAGAACCTAAAAATTTGAAAAATAAAGAATTGCAATCCACTTAGCAGAATGCATTTGCTATAATTAT
>NVTX01000015.1 GCA_002401735.1 Methylophilaceae bacterium
AACTGCACGCTCATGCGCTGGCTGCGGTCGCGTTGGAACGTGGGAGGCGGCTTCCATGATCAGGTCCATGACGTGCTTGGTCGCCGCGCGGCCTTGCTTGGCGTTGTCTGGCCCGACCAGCTGCTTGATGCAGGCTCCCACAATGGACACTGCCAGGGGAACACAGCCAAGATGTGTGCAAATACCAACCACCACCCCTATATTCGGCTTAATCGCTCGATTAGCATTTTTACWGTAAGCGGGTTGTTGAGAGTCCACATCACACAGCGGGTCTGATAATTGATCATCATGCTTTGATAGGTCCGCTGTCATTTCATCGGTGCGGTTAATAATCCATACAGGCTTGCCCCGCCACTCTACTGTCTTAATGGTGCCTGGTGCAATGTCGCTAATATCCACTTCAACTGGTGCGCCCGCTGCTTTAGCACGCTCACTCGGCAACATGCTACCAACAAAAGGCACAGCCCCAGCGGCAGCGCCCATCGCGCCAACGGCTACCGTAGCAATGGTCAAGAACTTTCTTTTCTCAAGATCAGCCTCCGAGGGCTTATGAAACGAAAGCCCACTTTTATTTGCTGACTTACTTTTCCCTGAACTAGACTCTGTCATTAACTTCTCTTTTCCTACTTTTTTGAAGTAATTTTTAACGCATATCAACGAAGCTGATTATACATTTTTCTAAAAAATAAACCAAATATTATTACCTAAGTAACTGAAATATATCATCAAACCGGATTGTCAATATCAATAAACTCATGCTGCACTCCGAACTTCTGTGCTAAATGCGCACCCAGTGCTTGAACACCATAACGTTCTGTGGCGTGATGCCCTGCCGCRATATATGCCGTCTCTGACTCTCGCGCCAAATGCACGGTCTGTTCAGAAATTTCGCCACTAATAAACACATCCATATCACTAGCGATTGCTTGCTCAATGTATCCTTGCGCTGCGCCTGTGCACCAAGCTACCTTACGTACAATCTTACTCGCATCACCAATATATTGCACTTGCCTATTCAATTTAGCACTAATCGCATCCGCCACCTCTTGCAAAGGCTTCGCTTGATCAAGCTCGGCCCAAGCAATCATATGCTGATCATCTAACCAGCCAGAAATTTTCAAATCCAACACGCTCCCTAGCACGACATTGTTGCCGACTRCTGAATGCGCATCTAATGGTAGGTGATAGGCAAATAGATTAAGGTCATGTGCTAGCAAAAATTTGAGTCGGCGCATTTTGATGCCAGTTACTACTTGCGACTCCCCTCGCCAAAAATAGCCATGATGAACCAAAATCGCATCTGCGTTTGCAGACTGCGCACGTTGCAATAGTGCCAAACTAGCAGTCACACCCGTCACAATCTTTAGCACTTCTGGTCGACCTTCCACTTGCAGACCATTCGGACAATAATCACTGAAGCGCTCTGGCTGTAAAAATTGTGTTAAATAGCGACTCAATTCATTTAACTGCATTGAAGCATTCCTAACTATTAATAATTAATTGGTTTTCGCCTATACTAAACAATAATCATGACAAACACTAAATCTATGAAGAAAATTTGGCTTATTTTTGCGCAAACGGTAACCGTTTGTTTAGGCATTCTATTTGTGCTCCAAACCTTTAACCCAAGCATTTTGGAATCCAATCAAAAGCCAATTGTGATTAAACAAGCTTCTYCCGAGCAACCATCGACACTTGNTAGCACCTATAGCAGTGCGGCAAAAAAAGCCATGCCTGCCGTGGTTAATATTTTCACTTCCAGCAAAAGCGCACCAAACCCTCATCAGGCATTTATGGACGACCCATTATTCAGACGTTTTTTTGGAGACCAAGAAGATGATACCGAGGAAAATGACCCGTCCGATAGCAGCTTAGGTAGTGGGGTCATCGTCAGCGAACAAGGGCTGATTTTAACCAACCACCATGTCATTGCAACGGCAGATGCCATTGAAATCGCACTTGCTGACGGAAGAAAATTAGCCGCCAAAGTAGTCGGTTCTGATCCGGAATCTGACTTAGCCTTACTCAAGGTGGATGCCACCAACCTACCTTCCATCACTTTCGCCACTCCGGATACATTAAATGTTGGTGATGTTGTCTTAGCGATTGGCAACCCTTTTGGGGTTGGGCAAACCATCACACAAGGCATTGTTAGCGCACTTGGGCGCAACCATTTAGGTATTAATACTTATGAAAATTTTATACAAACAGACGCCTCCATTAATCCTGGAAACTCAGGTGGTGCACTCATTGATACTGCCGGGCACCTTGTTGGTATTAACAGTGCCATTTACTCTCGTAACGGCGGCAGTATGGGAATTGGTTTTGCCATCCCCATTAGCTTAGCCAAACAAGTGATGGAGCAAATTGCAGAGGAAGGTACCGTAACCCGTGGGTGGGTAGGTGTCGAAGCGCAAAGCCTGACACCAGCACTTGCAGAGTCTTTCGGGCTCCCTACACCATCAGGCGCGTTAATTGCTGGGGTTTTGCTTAACAGCCCTGCAGACCATGCTGGCTTGAAAGCTGGTGATGTTTTATTAGCGATCAATAATAAAGAAGTGGTGAATAGCGCGACGATGCTCAATTTAATTGCTGTGCTTGAGCCAAACAAACATGCAACATTAAAAATCGTACGTGCTGGAAAACAAATGAATATCAGTATTTTGATCGGGAAACGACCAACGCCAATCGCTAAAAATTAATAATTAGTTATTAAAGTTCTGCATGGATGCTATTGCTTTTTGACTGCGTTATTTTCACAAAAAGTATCCCCGCTTCATATAAAAACCAAAGCGGCACCGCCAGCATAAACTGCGAAATAATATCTGGTGGTGTGAAAATAGCCGCTAAGACAAACGCGCCAACAACAACATAGCTTCGCGCCTCTTGCAACTGCTTAACATTAACCCACCCAAAACGCGCCATGAGTACGACGGCAATAGGCACCTCAAACGCAAGGCCAAATGCCAAGAACAGCGTCATCACAAAATCCAAGTATTCTGCAATATCCGTCATGACTGCCACACCAGCAGGCGCACTGCTGACGATGAAAGAAAATACGACGGGGAAAACCAAAAAGTAAGCGAATGCCATCCCACATAAGAATAAAAGACTACTCACCATAATGGCTGGCAGCATGAGTTTTTTCTCATGTGCATACAGCCCTGGCGCCACGAACATCCATAGCTGATACAAGGTATTTGGCAATGAAATGACAAACGCTGCCATCATCGCGACTTTCATTGGGACAAAAAATGGCGTAACAACGGCAGTTGCAATCATTTGCGTACCCTCGGGTAACTTATCCAACATCGGCGCTGCCAACAAGGCATACACTTCATTTGCAAATGGAAACAATCCTAGAAACACGACAAGTAAGCCGACAAACGCTCTTAATAGACGGTCACGTAGCTCAATTAAATGTGATACAAAAGATTCTGTAGGCGTCATCATGAACCCTTACTTTTGACGCGTTTAACTGCAGCCTTTTTGATGACTGGTTTTTTTACACGGGGATTTTTTGCTGCGGGGGTTTTAGTGGTGCTTTTTGTTGCGGCTGGCTTTCGTTTTGGCTTAGCTTTAGCCTCCGCTGACACCGCTGCATCTTGAACATCGCTTATGCCAGCCATGATACTTGACGCTGTTTTATCAACCCCTTGTTTAATCTCTTGCTGCAAGTTTTGCAGCTCTTCGAAACGCACTTCGCGGTTAACTTCTTCTTTAATCTGCGCGATATAACGTTGCAAACGCCCGCTATAAACGCCTAATGTGCGTGCAACTTTAGGAAGTTTATCTGGGCCAATAACCAATAGGGCAATTACCGCTATCATGATTAACTCTGCAAAAGAAATATCAAACACGCGCGTCGCCTAAACGTTACTTCTTCGTCTTTTCGGTTACTTCAGCTTCTATGGTCGTGCCAACCTCTTTGGTTGCATCTTCAACGCCATTGTCTTTCACCGCTTTTTTAAATTCTTTGACAGCGCCACCAACATCACTACCCATATTACGTAATTTTTTAGTACCAAAAACCAAAACGACTACTAACAACACAATTAACCAATGCCATAAACTAAACGCGCCCATCATCATCTCCTAATATTTCAGCATCTGGTGAACCACCGCCAAATACATGTACGTGTATATGAAAAACCTCTTGCCCGCCTTCACGGCCAGTATTAATGAGTGTTTTAAATCCGTTCAACCCCTGCTCTGCGGCCAGTTTTGGTGCCAGCAATAACATTTTACCTAATAGCTGCTGGTGCGTTTCATCACACTCGTTCAAACTGTCCACATGTTGCTTTGGTACGATTAGAAAGTGAATTTTGGCCATGGGCTTAATATCATTARACACAACCACGTCATCATCTTCATAGATTGTAGTTGCAGGAATATTGCCATTAACGATTTTACAAAAAAGACAATCAGTCGTCATTATTATCAACCTGTTGTTCTAAACAAAAAAATGATGCTTCAGTCAAACTTAACTTTTAGATCTAGCATTCTTTTCGTCTATGCCAGATAAACCTTCACGCCTTGCAAGTTCATCCAAAACATCTTGTGGTTTTAAATCAGCCTTTGCAAGCATGACCAAAGTATGAAACCACAAATCAGCGGTTTCATAAATAATCTCCTCTTTATTGCCACCTTTTGCCGCTATCACTGTTTCAGTGGCTTCTTCACCCACTTTTTTAAGGATGCTATCCATCCCTTTCGCATATAACTTGGCAACGTAAGACGATGAGGGGTCAGCAGCTTTACGCTGCTCTAAAAGGTCTGCTAAACGGTTTAATATATCACTCATGCAATTGGCTTATAAATATCTTCAGGGTTTTTAATGATAGGCTGGTCCACTTGCCACTGCCCATCTTCGAGTTTTTTGAAAAAACAGTTGTGTCTTCCCGTATGACAAGCGATACCGCCTATCTGTTCAACAATAATAAGCACGACATCTTCATCACAATCTAGACGAATTTCGCGCAATAACTGCGTATGGCCAGAAGACTCCCCTTTTCGCCATAATTGTTTACGGGAACGCGACCAATACACCACTTGCTTAGTCTCATTGGTCAGCGTTAATGCATCGCGATTCATCCACGCGAACATCAATACTTTTCCGCTGCCGTATTCTTGAGCAATGACAGGTACAAGCCCATCGTCATTCCAGCTTATTTTATCTAACCAATCCATATTCTGACTTTACAGCCTCACCTCAATGCCATGTTCGTGCATATAGGTTTTGGCTTGTTTTACCGTGTATTCACCATAATGAAAGATGCTAGCTGCAAGTACTGCATCTGCACCACCTAAATTAACACCATCAACCAAATGCTGCAAATTACCCACWCCRCCTGAAGCAATGAGTGGTACATCGACAGCATCAGAAATTGCGCGATTTAATGCATTATTAAATCCAATTTTGGTTCCATCTCTATCCATGCTGGTTACCAACAATTCTCCAGCACCCAATCCCACCATCTTCTTTGCCCATTCAACGGCATCAAGACCCGTCGATTTGCGTCCACCATGGGTAAATACTTCCCACTCAAACGGTTGGCCATCGACTTTTTTTGCATCAATGGCAACAACAATACATTGCGAGCCATACCGCGCAGTTGCATCTGCAACCATCTGCGGATTAGAAACAGCCGTTGTGTTAATACTCACTTTATCAGCACCTGCATTCAGCAAACGACGTACGTCATCTACTTCTCGCACTCCACCGCCTACGGTCAATGGAATAAATACCTGACTGGCAACGTCTTCAATGATGTGTAGGATTAGGTCTCTATCATCAGACGTGGCAGTAATATCTAAAAATGTAAGCTCATCAGCCCCTTGATCATCATAACGCTTGGCAATCTCTACGGGGTCACCTGCATCTCGTAGCGCTAAAAAATTAATGCCCTTAACAACGCGCCCTGCGGTGACATCCATACAAGGAATAATGCGTTTAGCGAGCATTAGGTGACAACTCATCCGCTAACGCTTGCGCAGCAGCAAAGTCTAACGACCCTTCATAGATCGCTCTACCGGTAATTGTCCCAAYAATGCCTTCGCTTYCAACATCGCAAAGTTTACGTATATCAYCTAAATTAGTCACGCCACCCGAAGCAATGACAGGAATCATCAACGCTTGCGCTAGTGCGACTGTCGCCTCGATATTGACACCCGTCATCATGCCATCCCGTCCAATATCCGTATAAACAATGGAACTAACACCATAGTCTTCATACTTTTTACCGATATCAATCACGTCATGGCCTGTTAGTTTAGACCAGCCTTCAACGGCAACCTTTCCGTCTTTCGCATCTAAACCGACAATCACTTGCCCTGGAAATGCGTAACATGCTTCATGTAGAAAACCTGGGTTTTTTACCGCCGCGGTTCCTAAAATGACATAGTCAATGCCATCATCTAAATAACGTTCAATAGTATCTAGGTCACGAATACCACCACCCAACTGGATTGGCACTTTTCCACCAATGGCATTCACAATAGACTTTACGGCATTTTCATTCACGGGCTTACCGGCGAACGCACCATTCAAATCCACTAAATGCAAACGTTTACAGCCTTGATCCAGCCAATGTTTAGCCGTGGCGCCAGGGTCTTCGGAGAACACGGTAGACTCTTCCATATCGCCTTGTTTGAGACGAACACAGTGTCCATCCTTAAGATCAATTGCGGGTATTATTAACATAGTCTATTAGTCGCTTACTCGATAAAAATTAATTCAAGGTTTCCAGTTTACAAAATTACTGAGCAATTGCAATCCTGCATGCGCACTTTTTTCCGGATGAAACTGCACAGCAAATATATTATCTTGCGCAACAGCACAGGTAAAACGCTTAGGATACTCACCAAACCCGGTAGCGCAACGATCGTCTTCAGGTATGACATAGTAGCTATGGACAAAATAGAATCGCTCTCCATTTACAATATCACGCCACATGACATGAGGTGTATCGCCTTGATACACTTGGTTCCAACCCATATGCGGCACTTTAAGCTTCTCACCAGCATTGCCATGCATATCTGCAGGAGAAAACTTTTTAACATCGCCACGAAATAAGCCGAGCCCTTTTGTGTCACCTTCTTCAGAGTGTTCAAACAGCATTTGCAAACCAATACAGACACCCAAGAATGGCTTCATTTTAGCAGCGTTGATCACGGCTTCACGTAATCCGCGCAAATCTAATTCACGCATACACTCAGGCATTGCGCCCTGCCCTGGGAAAACGACACGCTCTGCAGCATCAATCATGTCAGGGTCGCTAGTGACGGATACTATTTTATTTGGCGCCACATGCTCAATTGCTTTTGACACGGACCTTAAATTCCCCATGCCATAATCAACAACAGCAATATCTATTTTTTTCATTTAATTTACGACTAAGAGGTTAGTTTACAACACACCTTTTGTGGAAGGCATTATGCCAACCATACGCTCATCTGCCGTCACAGCCATGCGTAGCGCACGTCCAAAAGCTTTAAAGATCGTTTCGGCTTGATGATGCGAGTTGTGTCCCTTTAAATTATCAATATGTAAAGTGATAAGGGCGTGGTTCGTGAAACCCTGAAAGAACTCATGAAATAAATCGACATCGAATTCACCAATGGCGGCGCGCGTAAACTCACAATTAAACGCTAAGCCAGGTCTCCCTGACAAATCAAGTACAACACGAGAAAGCGCCTCATCAAGCGGCACATAGGCATGCCCATAACGATTAATGCCTTTTTTATCGCCAACCGCCTGCAAAAATGCTTGCCCAAGTGTGATGCCAATATCTTCAACCGTATGGTGTGCATCAATATGTAAATCACCTTTTGCATGCACACTAATATCCATCATGCCATGACGTGCGACTTGATCTAGCATGTGATCTAAAAATCCTAGTCCAGTTTCAAACTGTGACTTTCCAGTGCCATCTATATTAATGGCAACAGTAATCTGTGTTTCGAGAGTATCGCGGGTAACTTCAGCTTGACGCATAAGAATTTGGTAATTTATTTAATTTCAAGGATTTAAGCGCATTTTAACCTAATCTCATCCTTCTGCGCAAAAATGCAACAAAAAAGCCGACCAAAGGCCGGCTTTTATTCATACTTAAGCGTATTACTCAGCGGCGGCTTTAGCAGCATCCACTAAGTCTGCTGCTTCAGCACCTGCAGCGTCGACAGCATCACTCACTGCGTCGCCTGTCGCTTCAGCAGCTTCGTCCATTGTTTCGCCCGTTGCTTCAACAGCGTCACCGACTGCTTCGCCAGCATCTTCCATCGCGTCGCCTGTTGCTTCAACAGCTTGCTCCATTGTAGCAGCAGCGTCTGATGCTACTTCATCAGCAGTTCCACCATTTAGCAAAAACAGACCTAATAATACTGCACCAGCAATAATTGCCCATGGTAACCATTTCATACCACCAGCACTCGTATTACCTGCATGTACAATACCTGTGATTTCAGCCGCAGAAGCAGCTGGATCAGCAGCACCATAAATTGCAGCACCAGCAACAACAATATCTGCACCAGCATCAACAACCTGAGCAGCTGTTGCTGCTTTTACACCACCAGCAACAGATATTTTAGCACCTGTGTTTAAGCCAGCGATAAGACCTAAGTCATCAAATGGTGTTTCGCCAGCAGCTTGCTGATCCAATCCTGTATGAACACCAATAACGTGTGCACCTAATTTAGCAACCTCTAACGCACGTGCTTTTTTGTCAGCCACATTGATTAAATCAACTTGTGCCATTTTGCCGTATTTGTTAGCAACTTCAATCACACCTTTAATTGTAGCAAGGTCAGCTGTACCTAATACTGTGCAAATGTCTGCGCCAGCTTTATAGAATGGTTCAGCTTCATAAAAGCCGGCATCCATTGTTTTTAAATCAACTAAAATTTTGTTGTTTGGGAACTTAGCACGAAGTGTTTCTAGTAATTTGATACCGTTATGCTTGATGCACGGTGTACCAATTTCTAAAATATCTACATGCGGCGCTACTTTAGCTGCTAAAGCTACCGTTGCGTCAAAGTCTAGTGAATCCAATGCCATCTGGGTTTGTGCCATGATATTACTTCCTCCGAATTTGCTCTATATTCGATTAAAAATTTAATATTTTGTAATCACTTATTTCATTATTAATTAAGATCAAATACACTTTAATGTGTACATTGCGACATCATAACCGCAATTCATGCACTATTCCAACTTTTTACTTGTATTTTTAAATAGGATTGCAAGGTGACGGGAACTTTGTCAACACAAGGAAGTCGATGGCAGCCCTGATACAAGCCACACTGGCTGACTTGCTTACATACGCAGGAACCGCCTACTAGATACCAATCTTATTATTCACTCTTGGCTACTGCACTTTTTGTGACATTCCTAGCTGGCACTCCAATCAACACTGCATTATCAGGAAAACTATCATCCACTGTTGAGTTCATTGAAACTTGGACATTATTGCCCAGTGTGATATTGCCAACCACACTGGCGCCACAGCCTRGTAACAACCCATCTCCGATAGTGGGGCCTGTTGCGGATAAGTTAGTTTCTGCATTGTAAAAAGAAGAAGCCATAATGGTGTTTTGATTTGCTAACTGGCAGTTTTTACCCATCTGAACATACCGCCCAATCAGCACATAACTACAATGGTATATAACCAACCCTGGGCCAATTTTGGCTTCAGAATCTATTTTCACAGTAAACAACACATTACTAATAAGCGCCAACAGTGAGGAAATTAAGCCCATATGGTGCTGATAGAAAAAAACTTGCCACCGAAACAATACAATCGGCATGACAGCAGATTTGATCATGTAGCGACATGCTCGTAGAAAAGTGAGTGACTGTTCTTCAACCTCGCTTCTCGCTCTAATATCAGCCCCAACCAGAGCCATGGTGTCTTTTAAACTTTGTTTCATTGCCCCTCCTCAACAAGAACGCCGCCAATAAGAGGGTTCCAGTTTATGATTGCTTCGTAAGTATCTATTCGTTTCCGTTTGGCTGGAACGCCTGTTAACGTTGAGCCTTTTTTCTTCACAGAAAACATCACGACCGAGTTATCCTTTATTTGGGCGCCATCTTCAATGGTCACGGGTCGCATCACTTTTGCACGACTACCGAATACACAGTAATCACCAACATTAATTTTATCCACCATAAAATCCACACCAGAAACCTGATTCATTGTTAACGTATTGAAGCCAATAAAGGTACAGTTTTTTCCCACTCTCACCTCGTCTATCACACCGATTGCTCCGATATCGCCAAGCACCAAACCCGGACCGATTTCAGCATGCGGCGAAATTTCATTTCTAGCATAGATGTGTTCTATCAAGAGTAATGGTCGACAAAGTATGCTTAGTTTACCTTGCACAAAATACCGAGAGAGGCGATAACAAATAGCCCCGACCATACCGGGCTTAATAATGGTCGCAAGCTTACTTAAGAAATGTCGTGATTCTTCAAGCTGCACTCTTCTATTAAAGTCTAATCGAATGTGCTGAAGCGTTGTTTTTAATGTCACCATATACGTAAATTAAGATTCCGCTATTAATTGAAAAATGTCCGAAATGGCTGCAACCAAAGCCTGAGATTGTATATCTGTGCCAATGGTAATCCGTAAATAAGATGAAATACGTTCAGGCTTTTTAAAGTGCCGCACAATAATGTTTTTCTCACGCAGCTTTGCGGCTAATGATGCCCCATCAAACGTTGCGTGTTTTGTGAAAATGAAGTTTCCACCAGAAGGTAGCACAATAAAACCCATTGCTTCCAAACGTTTGACTAACGATTCACGCGTTGCAANCACTTTTTGACACGTTGCTTCAAAATACTCGACATCTTCTATCGCAGCAATAGCACCAACTTCCGCCAGTCGATCAATCGGATAAGAATTAAAACTATCTTTGACACGTGTGAGCGCCTCTATTAAATCGGGGTGTCCTAAGGCAAAACCAACACGCAAGCCAGCAAGCGAGCGAGCTTTAGACAATGTTTGCGTCACCAGCAAATTAGGGTACGTATTAATCAACCGAACTGCAGACTCTGTTCCAAAATCCACATAAGCCTCATCAACGACAATAACCGAATAGCGGTTCTTCTGTAATAAAGCTTCTATTCTATTTAACTCAAGCGGAATGCCCGTCGGTGCGTTTGGGTTGGGAAAAATAATGCCGCCATTAGGCCGGTCGTAATCATGAATATTAATCTCGAAGTGGCGATCAAGCGGAACCGTCTCATATTCAATACCATATAAACCACAATAAACAGGATAAAAACTATAGGTAATCTCAGGAAAAAGCAATGGTCTTGATTGCTTAAGCAATGCCTGAAAAATATGCGCCAATACTTCATCCGAACCATTCCCAACAAACACTTGATCTGACGACAAACCATGACAATTGGCAATCGTGTTCTTTAATCGATCAGAGCTTGGGTCTGGATACAGCCTTAAAGCATCAGTTACCTCTGCTTTAAGTGCAGCAATGACTTTAGGGCTGGGCCCATAAGGGTTTTCATTGGTATTCAGCTTGATTAACCCGTCAGCTTTAGGCTGCTCCCCTGGCACATATGGGGTCAATTCATGAACAATGTCGCTCCAATATTGGCTCATGATTGGCGTCTCATCGTCTACTTAAGCCGATACTCTGCTGACCTAGCATGTGCTTGCAAACGCTCACCATGCGCCAAAGTAGATGCAATTTTGCCAAGTTTTTGTGCACCTTCACTTGAAACCATAATCAAACTTGATTTCTTTTGAAAGTCGTAAACCCCTAAAGGCGAACTAAACCGTGCAGTGCGCGATGTTGGTAAAACATGGTTTGGGCCGGCGCAATAATCACCTAATGCCTCGCAAGTATCTCGCCCCATAAAGATAGCACCAGCATGTTTAACCTTTTTGCTCATCTCAAGCGGATTTTCCACTGAAAGTTCTAAATGCTCTGGCGCAATATAGTTGCTGATTTCAATCGCCTCATTTAGGTCTTTAACCAATATAAGCGCACCTCTATCACTAATCGATGTGCTAATAATGTCTTTACGTGGCATTTCCTGCACTAGCTTTTGCATACTAGCTTCCACTGCGWCCAAGAATGCAGCATCCGGGCTTAACAAAATAGACTGCGCCAACTCATCATGCTCAGCCTGGCTAAACAAGTCCATCGCAATCCAATCAGGATCGGTCTTACCATCACATATGACTAATATTTCTGACGGCCCAGCCACCATATCAATACCAACGATACCAAACACACGACGTTTTGCCGCCGCAACATAAGCATTGCCGGGCCCTGTCACTTTATCCACTTGCGGCACAGTTTCTGTGCCATACGCTAGCGCACCTACCGCTTGCGCACCACCAATACAGAACACACGGTCAACACCTGCAATTGCAGCCGCAGCCAAGACCAATGCGTTTCTCTCACCATTAGGCGTTGGCACCACCATCATCAACTCTTGCACACCAGCCACTTTAGCCGGAATTGCATTCATTAATACGCTAGATGGATATGCCGCTTTGCCCCCAGGCACATATAAACCAACACGATCTAACGCCGTTACTTGCTGACCAAGCATGGTGCCATCGGCTTCCGTATAACTCCATGATTGCATCACTTGCTTTTCGTGATAAGTACGCACGCGATCTGCCGCTGCTTGGAGCGCTTCACGCTGATTTTCTGGCAAACCACTCAACGCCGCTTGCAATTCTGGCYGGCCAATTTCCAGCTCGGCCAAACTACTTGCATTCGTGTTATCAAAACGATTCGTGTATTCCAGCACTGCTGCATCACCACGCGTTTTCACGTCTTTTAAAATATTAGCCACAACTGTATCAACACGGTCATCTTGCGCCGTCTCAAAAGCTAATAAGGCTTTCAGTGCTGCTTCAAAGCTTTGGTCTTTCGTAGATAAACGTCGAATATTCATACGTAACCTACCGATTTGCAACCGCGTTAGTGAAGTCATCCAATATCGGCTGCAATGCAGATCGATTTAACTTGAGAGAAGCTTGATTCACAATTAAACGGGAGCTAATATCGCCAACATGTTCAACGGCTTCTAAGTCATTCGCTTTAAGCGTGCCACCAGTGCTCACCAAATCTACGATCGCATCTGCCAGCCCAACCAATGGCCCTAATTCCATTGAGCCATATAACTTAATCAAATCAACATGCATGCCTTTTTCAGCAAAATGCTCACGCGCCGTTTTAACATATTTTGTCACGACTTTTAATCTTGCACCTTGACGAATAACGGCGTCATAGTCAAAACCTTTCCGTACGGCGACCATCATTTTACACTTAGCAATTTGCAAATCTAACGGCTGATACAAACCTTCGCCACCATGTTCATCTAATACATCTTTGCCCGCGATACCTAAATCTGCGGCACCATATTGTACRTAGGTMGGCACATCGGAAGCACGGACAATAATTAAACGGACATCTTCACGGTTCGTTTGCAGAATAAGTTTTCTTGAAGACTCTGGCTCGTCAAGTGCTTGAATCCCTGCCGCTGCCAATAGTGGAGAGGTTTCTTCAAAAATTCTGCCTTTAGATAAAGCAATGGTAATCATATTAATGTGTCCAGCTTAAATAACTTGTTTTCTGTTTTAATGCGTTCTTTTAACATTGGCACCCAGTGCCGTAAACTTTTCTTCTAACAATTCATACCCGCGGTCTAAATGGTAGATACGYYYWAYGWYTGTYKYGCCTCTCGCAACCAAGCCTGCCAATACTAGGCTCGCCGATGCGCGCAAATCTGTTGCCATTACCGTTGCACCATCCAAATGTGAAACCCCTTTTACCAACGCCGTATTTCCATCAACACTGATATCCGCACCTAAGCGTTGCAACTCTTGCACGTGCATAAACCGATTTTCAAAAATGGTCTCTGTCACTTTAGAAACGCCCTCCGCAACCGTGTTCATCGCCATAAACTGTGCTTGCATATCTGTTGGGAATGCCGGATGTGGCGCTGTTCGGATGTTGATCGCCTTAAGCTTACCGTTACTTTTAACCGTAAGACTATCGCCATCTGCGACGACTTCTGCACCCGCTTCACGCAACTTCTCAATCACCGCATCTAATAAATCAGGRCGWACATTATTCAGTTTAACGTTGCCRCCAGTCATGGCTGCWGCAACCATATATGTACCCGCTTCAATCCGGTCRCARACAATRTTATGAYTTGCYCCACYCAGCTTTTCCACACCTTCWATGGTGATCACATCTGTTCCAGCGCCTGATATTTTAGCGCCCATTTTATTCAGACACGCTGCTAAATCCACCACTTCAGGTTCTTTCGCTGCATTTTCCAATACTGTCGTGCCTTCTGCCAAGGCTGCCGCCATCATCAAATTCTCAGTCCCTGTAACGGTGACCAAATCCATATAATAACGTGCGCCTTGCAAACGGCGGTTAGGTAAATGCAGTGTACTGGCCTGAATATAGCCATGCGTAATGTGAATGGCCGCCCCTAGCGTTTGTAGCCCTTTGATATGCAAGTCCACAGGGCGAGAACCAATGGCACAGCCGCCTGGCAATGAAACGCGCGCACTACCAAATCGCGCCAATAAAGGACCCAAGACCAAAATAGATGCGCGCATGGTTTTCACCATGTCGTAAGTCGCTTCAAATGACGTTACCTCACTCGCATCCAACGTCACCTTATCACCTTGTCGCGACACTTTTACACCCATCGTATCCAGCAGCTTAAGCGTTGTATCAATATCCTTTAGTGCTGCGACACTACTTAATTGCAATGGCGTTTCTGCCAACAATGAAGCGCACAATATCGGCAATGCTGCATTCTTAGCGCCGGAAATAGTCACCTCACCACTAAGCTTAGCGCCACCCTCAATAATCAACCTATCCAATTATTTAATTCCAGCAATAAGTGTCTGCAATTCACCACTGTCATACATGGCTTTGATAATGTCAGAACCGCCGACAAACTCGCCTTTTACATATAACTGAGGAATGGTTGGCCAGTTAGCATATTGCTTAATGCCTTCACGTACGTCTGGATCTTGTAAGACGTCTACCGCAATATATTGCGCTTCACAAGCATCTAAAATCTGTGTTGCTAAATTTGAAAATCCGCATTGCGGAAACTTTGGACTACCTTTCATGTAAAGCACTACTGGGTTACTCGTTACCGTTTCTTTAATTTTTGCTTGCGTATCCATATTCGTTCCTAATTAATGACTATTTGTTAATTTCTGTCCATGTTTCTGGCGTATGTGTTTTCATTGATAGCGCATGTATCTCTGCTCGCATACGATCACCTAACGCGGCATAAACCAGYTGATGYTGCTGTATCATGCTTTTSCCTRCAAATGCAGGRCTCACAATAATGGCTTCAAAATGCGTTCCATCATCGCCAAGCACTTTAATATAATCACACGCCAAATGCGCTGTGATATAACTTTCTAATTGAGATGCACTTAACACATTACCCTTCTTACCGAGCCCTAAGACCCTTAATTTGAAATTCCGATGTGGCCATTATCTAGCCACGTAACTTATATCCCGATTTTAACATTTTTAAGCTAAGCACAACCAGTAGCGCCAAAAACGTCGCAACCACCCCTAAGCTAACCCAGGGAGAAATATCCCCTTTGCCAAAAAACCCATATCTAAACCCATCAATCATATAAAAGAATGGATTAAATCTTGAAACAACCTGCCAAACAGGCGGCAATGAGTGAATAGAGTAAAAAACACCTGACAAGAATGTCAGTGGCATAATCACAAAATTCTGGAACGCTGCCATTTGGTCAAATCGGTCTGACCAAATCCCAGCAATAATGCCGAACGTCCCTAGCAATGCACTGCCTAAAAAAGCAAACACCAACACCCATCCAAAGTGCGCTATAGGCAAATCAACAAACCAAAGTGCCACCAAGTAAATACTTAAACCCACAACCAACCCTCGAACGATAGATGCCGCTAAAAAAGCCAGAAAAAACTGTAAGTAAGTCAATGGCGTCAATAACACAAAGATAATATTACCCATCACCTTAGACTGCACCAAACTTGAAGAGCTATTTGCAAATGCATTTTGCAGCAACGACATCATAATCAACCCTGGAATGAGAAATGCGGTATACGGCACATCATCATATACTTGCACACGACCTGCCAGCACATGCGAAAAGATAAGCAAATACAATAAAGCCGTGATGACTGGAGATGCAATTGTTTGAAAAGCAACGCGCCAAAACCGCWACACTTCTTTTTTGAAAAGGGTAAACATACCTCGTGTTTGCTGATTAATTAGATTCATTCACCACCCACCAACGATAAAAACACATCTTCTAAGTCTGCTTCTATTAGCTGCATATCTTCAATGACCGCCTGTGCTTTACGCAACTCACTGAGCACAAATTCCACTTGGTTCATCTCCGTCAGTGCGAGCGTAAACATATCAGCCTCACCATGCTTAAGCATAGGCAGCAAACTAGATGGCAAACTGCCTGCACTTAATTTAACCCGTAGATTTTTGGCTGAAAATTTACTCAGTAAGTTAGCCGTTGTATCCAATGCAACAATTTCCCCTTGCTTCATCATCGCCAAACGCGTACACAGTTCTTCAGCTTCTTTTAAATAATGTGTCGTGAGGATAATCGTATGGCCGTCATTATTCAGTTTGCGAATAAAGGCCCACATCATCTGCCTAAGTTCGACATCAACCCCCGCGGTAGGCTCATCTAGCACAATCACTGGCGGTTTATGTACCAGTGCTTGTGCAATTAGTGCGCGGCGTTTCATCCCGCCAGATAACTTGCGCATATTGGTATGCGCTTTATCCGTCAAGCCCAAGGACTCGATAATTTCGTCCACCCAAGCATCATTTTCTTTACCGAGTCCAAAATAACCTGCTTGAAACCGCAGCATTTCTCGTACATTAAAAAACGGGTCAAACACGAGCTCCTGAGGTACAACACCTAGGGCTAAACGAGCCGCCTGATAATCCTTCACGACATCATGCCCCATCACTGAAACACGACCAGCACTAGGTCTTGATAAGCCAGCTAAAATATTAATAAGGGTTGATTTACCCGCGCCATTTGGCCCAAGCAAACCAAAAAACTCGCCTTGCTTGACGGTTAAATCCACCCCTTTTAACGCATGAAGACTACCAAAACGTTTATGAACTCTTTCAATTTTTATTGCGGAATCTGTCAAGACGACCTTATCTAAAAATAAACTGCTGATATAAAACGAAACCCCATCTACTTACGATGGGGCTAAAATTACCGAAACCAAGCGGCGTGCGCAGAAAATGGTTTTAGCTAACCAAGTCCGCAACCCCATATAACGCAGCCAGACTTGTTAAGCCCGCAGGTAAATTAACAAATGATAACTGCTTATTTTCCGCAATCGCCCAGCGCCTCCACTCAAGCATTAAACTCACTGCCGAGGTGTCTATCTCTATCACTTGAGAGAAATCGATTAATGCACCATCAGACATTGTTAAGGCCTTACTTTTAACGAGCAGCTGATTGGCGCCATCCATTAAGATGTCTCCTTGCAGCTCCCAGCAATTACCATTTTGCGTTATTGTTGCCATGATTTATGTGTACTTAGTAAAAGTTATTACCTAGCTAGCGCAGCCGCGTTCTTAGCTGCTAATTTTTTGATCAAGCTGTCTAAGCCATGTTGACGCACTTCTTGCGAAAACTGCCCACGATAGTTGGTCACTAAGCTGACTGCTTCAATCACAATATCATACACTTTCCACGCATCACCTTCTCTAGCCAATGAGTAATTCACCGAAATTGGCTGGGCACCCGATTGTATAATTCTTGTCTTAACAGAAACCGTTTTGGCATCATCCGCCATCCGCAATGGTAAAAATTCTATCTTCTGATTTTTATATTTAGACAGCGCTGTTGCATAAGTCCGTAAAAGCAAGGTGCGAAACTCAGCTTGAAACACTGTCCTCTGCTCAGGCGTTGCTCTTGTCCAGTTCTTACCTAATACCAAGCGAGACACACGTACAAAGTTAAAGTTAGGCAGAATTTTTTCCTCCGCCAAAGCGAGGAGTTTTGCCTGATCACCCGCTTGAATGTCCGCATCAGACTGCACAATAGCCAGCACAGCCTCTGCCGTACGTTTAACCAACGCATCTGGTGACTCTACGGCCAAAGCCAAACCGCTAAAACAAAGCAAGCTTAACGCAATAAAAAAGTTTTTAATCATATTCATATCCTAAATTAATATCTTTGGAATTAACGTTAATTAATTAAATCATCCAAAGGATTAGCAGTTAACGCATCACCATCTGTTTTGGTTGATACGGCCGGTGCCGCAACAGGTGGCGTAGGCTCTACAGCCTTGTTGTATAAAAACTGACTAATCATCTTCTCTAATACAACCGCATCTTGCGTATAAATTAATTTATCGCCATTTTTGAGATTTTCTAACTCCCCACCAGCTTCCAGACCAATATATTGCTCACCCAGTAGTCCCGCTGTATAAATATTAGCGAATGTGTCAGTTGGGAAACGATACTCTTTACCAATGTTCAGACTCACAATGGCCTCAAAAGTTTTGCCATCAAACCGAATGCCACCTACTCGACCGACAACGACGCCTGCACTCTTAATTGGCGCGCGTGGTTTCAACCCACCAATATTCTCAAATGCCGCATTTACCGTGTAAGTTTCGCCGATATTACCCGTCGTCAAATTACCCACTTTCATGGCCAAGCCAAGTAGCGACGCGACGCCTATCGCCACAAAAATACCCACCCACAAATCTATCGTTGTTCTTTCCATAACGGCTACCCTAACACCTATATAATCATAAACGAAGTTAATGCAAAATCTAATGCCAAAATTGCTAGTGACGATGTCACTACCGTTCTTGTTGTTGCGCCACTAACGCCTTCTGCCGTTGGCGGTGCATCATACCCTTCAAATAAAGCAATCATTGTGCATGCAACCCCGAAGACAACACTTTTAATGACGCCATTCAATATATCAAAACGCCAGTCTACATTCGCTTGCATCTGTGACCAAAAAGCGCCTGCATCTACACCGATTAACGGTACTGCCACCATATAACCACCTAAAATACCAATCATAGAGAATAATGCCGCTAAAATGGGTAGTGCAATCACACCAGCCCAAAACCTTGGTGCGATCACGCGTGAAATCGGGCTTATCGCCATCATTTCCATTGCTGACAACTGTTCGGTTGCTTTCATTAAGCCAATTTCTGCGGTAATGGCAGTCCCTGCTCTACCGGCAAATAATAATGCCGTGACGACAGGCCCTAGCTCTCGCACCAATGACAATGCAACCAACACACCTATCGCATCAGATGAACCATATTTCTGCAAAGTATGGTAGCCCTGCAAACCTAGCACCATACCGACAAAGAATGCTGATACCGAAATAATCACTAGCGACTTCACGCCTGTAAAATAAACTTCACGTATCACCAAATGGAATCGACGGAAACTCTCTCCTGAGGAAACCAACATTAATCCAAACAAACGCGCGCCAGCTCCTAAGCGCCAAACTTGATCGATAAAATCAGACCCAAGCTTGCGTAGTATACGAATCAACCCCACTAATATTTTTGAACGTATCATGGCTTATACCCCAACAAATCATGTTTATAATCCGCCGCAGGGTAATGGAAAGGCACGGGGCCGTCTTTCTCACCGTAAACAAA
>NVTX01000016.1 GCA_002401735.1 Methylophilaceae bacterium
ATCACCCGCCACATGCGTAATAAAATACCCATCCTGTCTTTTAGTCACCACAGCCACTTGCTCTCCTGGCTGCCCGACTTTCACCATCGACTTATCTAACAACAATGCACTCCCTGCATTTTCACCACTAAGGACTTTCAACCGTGGCTCCAGCTTCTCAGCTTCGGCTGATTCTTCCTCTGGCACACGCGGCTCTTGAGCCTCGTTACTCGGCACTTCAGGCGTTTGTTTATCATCTTGAGGTGCTTCTTGAATTTGTCCTACAGTAGCGCTCTCTTCTGACATTGAGTTAACGGCAGCTTGTGGCTGAACTAATACAGTATCTGCAAACCCATCAGGCTGCCGATGCATAACAGAAGCATCATTCAAATATTTAAGCTGGTACTTACCTAAACCGATTGCATCGCCATGCTTGAGTGTATGTTTCTGAATTTTCTTTTCATTGACTAGTGTGCCATTAGTGCTATTAAGGTSTTCCAAGTGGGTTTCTTCACCGACTGTTACGATGACGGCATGCTCACCACTAATCGCTAGATTATCAACATGTATATCATTAGATGCGCGACGCCCAATCGTCATCCGCTCTTTATCTAGCGCATATTCCTTGATTACATTCCCATCTAGTAAAAAAATTAACTTAGCCATGATCGCCTTCAAAAGTCCGATTAAATTTAACTTACCCCAACAGCTTATGCATCCAGCCACGCTTCATTACAAATGATTCTTTCACTAATGCAATGACAACCGAAATATTATCGTTCCCACCGTGTTTATTTGCAAGCCTAACTAACATCTTAGCTGCCAAGCTAATGTTATCACCAGCCTCCATCATAACAGCCCGCACCTCTTCATCGTCCACCAAATCTGTCAAGCCATCTGAACACAATAGATATAAGTCGCCCACTTCAGTTTTATACTCGTTTAGCTCAAGCTCCACTTCTGCATCTGTCCCTAATGCACGTGTGACGAGATGCCCGTCGTTTGATTGCTTAGCCTGCTCTTTCGTAAGAAGACCTGCACTAATCTGCTCTTGTAATAACGAGTGGTCTACCGTTAACTGTTCAAGCACATGGTCTCGTAAACGATACATACGAGAATCCCCTATATGCCCTACTACTATTTTATTATCGGTAAAGATACCTGCCACGAATGTAGTGCCCATACCTTCGCATGCAGTATGACGCTGAGATGCGTTATAAATTGTATCATTCGCCTTAACAACAATCTTTTGCAACATCTCAGTCACGGACAATGTTTGCTTAACACCCGACGGTTCTAAACCATCCATCAATTCTGCAAGCTCTGCTGTGACGACTAGCGCTGCAATTTCACTGGCAACTGCTCCGCCTTTATACCCGCCCATCCCATCAGCCACCATAATTAGGCCAGTTGTCAAATCGCTCGCTACCGCATCTTCATTCCGATTGCGCAACAGCCCGACATCCGTTCTTCTAGCAATACTAATAGCATTAGTGACATCCATTTTTACTTATTTTTATAACCTTTCTTGATAAAATCAATCACTTCTACTTCCGAAACTCTTGTGGTCTAGTCGATGCGGCAACTTTATCCAACACACCATTAATATACTTGTGGCCGTCAGCTCCGCCAAAAGTCTTKGCTAACTCTACGCCTTCATTAATCGCGACACGGTATGGAATACTCATATCAAATATCAACTCGTAAGATGAAACCCTTAATATGGCATGTTCAATTGGGCTTAATTCAGCCAATGCTCTATCGATAAAAGTTGAGATTTTTTCATCTAGTGCACCTTGCTGGTCAAACACTCCTTGCAATAACAGCTTAAAATAACGYTCATCTGCTCTATTGTAGTCAGGGTCTTCTTTCATATCTAGAAACACTTGCTTAATATCACTCTCATTCATCATGCAGCGATAAATAGCTTTTAAGACTAGTTCCCGAGATTTGCGGCGATTTCTGCTTGTTTTACGCTTTTTAGTAGCGCCYGTTGTGGCTTTCACATCACTCATAGCGCATGCACCAAATTAGCCATTTCAATTGCAACTTGCGCTGCTTCGGCCCCTTTAACATCCATMCGYTCARCTGCTTGCGCGTTACTCTCTGTCGTYAATATGGCATTCGAYAYAGGAACGCCCGTGTTTAATTGCACATCAGAAATACCACGCGCAGATTCATTAGCAACCACTTCAAAATGATATGTTTCTCCACGCACAATCGCGCCGAGTGCAATGAGGGCATCATATTGTTCACTCAACGCCATCTGTTGCAATATAAGCGGCACTTCAAGTGCGCCAGACACCGTTGCAATGCGAATGTTTTCTGCTGCGACGCCAAGCTTCAACAACTCTGCATGGCAAGCATTAAGCAAACCATCACCAATATTACTGTTAAAACGTGATAACACCACGCCAACTTTCTTGCCGGAGCCATCTAAGTTGATTGCTATTTTGTCCAAAACATTCTCTCAATTTCGTAAAAACAACATTTTACGCTAATTCAGCATGCTCCATGCTAAGCGATTGTTTAAATWGTGCTAACTAAACAGTGACCATGCTTTTTGYGCTGTACTCCAAATACCATAGGTAATTGGAATCAATACAGCACCCCAAGCTAACATCATGATAAAGCTATGCTTTTCTGTCACTTTCTCTACAATTGTCGTTGATGATGTTTTTTCATGGCCGGCACTGCGGACAACAGCAAGCTCAGCATCACTCATGAAGTTTTTCTCATCCACTGGTTTAATCAACATATTGGCAACAAACCCTATTACCATCATCGCAGCCAACACTAGCATAATAGGCGCATAAATTTCATCATAAGGCACCCCAGCTTCTAACCGCGTATCGTGCATATAATTCACGATAACAGGGCCAATAATYCCWGCTGTRGACCATGCCGTCAGTAATCGYCCATGAATMGCGCCGACAAACTGCGTGCCAAACATATCTGCCAAATAAGCAGGAATAGTGGCAAAGCCACCACCATACATGGAAGAAATAATACAGAAACAGGCAACAAATAATGAAAGCGATTTGAAGCCAGACACATAAGCCGCTGAGCAATATAAAATGGCACCCAATATAAAGAAGATAAAATAGGTGCGTTTACGCCCTAACTTATCTGAAGATGATGCCCAGCCAATACGGCCAAAAATATTAAATACAGAAATCAACCCAACAAACCCAGCACCAACTAAAGCGGCAGCCGTCGTCATCGCCCCATCATTTCCAACTTCAGCAAAACCCAACTCTGGCTGACCAATCAGTGCCCCACCAAACGTTTCTTGCAACATGGGTGAAGCCGCACCGAGTATGCCGATACAAGCAGAAACATTCATACATAACACCAACCATAACAACCAAAACTGCGGGGTCTTGTGCGCCTTGTTCAAATGCACATGCTTAGAGGCAATCATTGCATTATTCTTAGTATCTGGCGGCGTCCAGTTAGCCGGCTTYCACCCCACTGGCGGGATACGATAACCAAATGAGCCGCTCACCATAAAGATAAAGTAAACAATCGCGAGCACAACGAAGGTTTGCCATACGCCAGCTCCTCCAGTTTCAGAAAAATGCGCCATCAGTTTTGTCGCCATGGGCGAACCAATCATTGCGCCACCACCAAACCCCATAATAGCCATCCCTGTCGCCATGCCGCGATGGTCAGGGAACCATTTAATTAAAGTAGAGACTGGGGAAATATAGGCCAGCCCAAGCCCTATCCCACCAATCACGCCACTGCCCAACCACATCAGCCATAATTGATGTGTATAAATACCGTATGCCGAAATTAACAGCCCGCCACACCAAAGAATGGCTGATACAAAACCTGTTTTTCTTGGGCCTTCACGTTCTAGCCAACCGCCAAAGAAAGCGGCAGAGCATCCAAGCAGCACAAAAAACAATGTAAACATCCAACCAAGGTCAAACTGTGTCCAGTTACAATCAGTCGCAAAAAGCGCTGTCGCTGTTCCAGATAGCTTTTCACCAAAGGTAGAGGCGCCAGCTGCACAAGCGGCAAGCGGAGTTCCGGCAGCAWCCTTCAACATCGCCCCGAGCGGCTTCCAGAACACACTAAAGCCATAAGCCATCCCAATCGATAGATGTATGGCAAGTGCCGCAGGAGGTACTAACCAACGATTAAACCCCGGACTTGCAATTGTATTTTCTTTGTCTAAAAACCCAAGCATACTGCCTCCCAATGTTCGTTTTTTTCAATCTCGCACTGCATTTTAGGTTACATACTGTTACAAAAAGACAGAAATGGCAATTAAGTTATCACCCTAAAACATAAAACTTTTACCTTCTGTCATAAATTTGAAATATCATGGTCACATAATAAGTGCGTCCCACATGGAGAATCTTAGAAAAAATGCCTGCTAATATATTAGTTGTAGAAGATGAGCCTGCCATACAAGAGCTATTGGCGCTTAACATTACACAGGCTGGCCATACGCCGCTACGAGCGATCAGCGCTGAACATGCACAAGAATTATTGCGCAATACCATTCCCGACTTAATCTTGCTTGATTGGATGCTGCCAGGCATGAGTGGTATTGATTTTGCCCGCAAACTAAAGTCAGACAGTACAACGAAGCAGATCCCCATTATTATGCTCACCGCACGTGGAGACGAGTTTGATAAGGTCCGTGGATTAGAAGTTGGCGCTGATGATTATGTCACTAAGCCTTTTAGCCCCAGAGAGCTGAATGCGCGGATTAAAGCAGTATTACGTCGCAGAGCGCCGCAAATGACAGATGACCCCATTGAGATTCAAGGCCTACATTTAGACCCCGTCACACATCGGGTAACAGGCAATAACACGACCATCGAACTCGGCCCAACTGAATTTAGATTATTACACTACTTTATGAGCAATCCTGAACGAGTACACTCTAGAGGGCAACTGCTTGATAAGGTATGGGGTGACCGCGTATTTGTTGAAGATCGTACGGTTGATGTCCATATCCGCCGATTAAGAAATGCACTTTCCAATTCTAACCATCAAGATTTAATTCAAACCGTTCGCGGCGCTGGGTACCGGTTATCTGCGTTAGCAAATTAAATGCTAACTCGCTCTATTCAAGTGGCTAAATATCACTATAATATGTCCAACGTTTATGGGTAATTGAATGTGCAAGATATCAGGTGGAAAACATTTTGGGTCGGCTTAAGCCTATTAGTAGTAGCGCTCATCATTTGGGCTGCAAAGGATTTAGTCACTGCGTTAATCTTTTTATGTATAGCGCTTTTAATCTATATTGCTAGCTACCTATATTGGATCATCAAATTACAAACATGGCTTAAAGCGCCGAACCTTAATAAAGTACCTGAAGGAAGCGGCATATGGGAAGCAATATTCGCTTCGCTTTTTCAACACCAGCGTAACAACCTAAGAACAGAAGCAGAACTAGTTGCCGCACTAGAAGGTTTTAAGCGCGCAACCAACGCGCTACCCGATGGCATTGTCGTACTCAACCACCGTAACGAAATTGAATGGTGCAACCCACCGGCAGAATTCCTACTTGGCTTAGATTTAACAAGAGATGCCAACCAACCCATTCAGAACATCGTCCGTTATGCAGATTTTATTAACTATTTGCATAGTAATAGCTTTAATGAACACCTCATCGTAAAATCCATGCGTGATGCGGATACAACGCTACAAATTCAACTCATCTTATTTGGCACCGCACAAAAATTATTRATTTGCCGTGAYATTTCAACCCAAGAAAAAATAGATACMATGCGCCGAGACTTTATTGCAAACGTCTCTCACGAGCTGCGYACACCGCTCACCGTTGTTGGCGGCTTTTTAGAAACRCTCATGGATACTAAAGRTGCYGTAAAAGATGATACCAAAAACTATTTTGACATGATGATCAAACAAACCAGCCGTATGCGGCTGATTATCGAGGACTTACTCACCCTTTCGCGGATAGAAAGTAACAACGAAGTGCCAGAAACCGCTGTCATTAATATGCCATCTCTACTCACCATGATTCTAAATGATGCAAAGGCGCTCAGTCATGGCAAACACAATATTCAACTCAATGTAGACAAGTCACTCAATATCAAAGGCAGTCGCGAAGAGCTACTTAGCGCATTCACTAATCTCGTTAGCAACGCCGTAAGGTATACCCCTGAAAATGGCGAAGTCATCATTAGCTGGCAATTAGAAGGCCAGCAAGCCGTATTTAGTGTTAAAGACTCCGGCATTGGAATTGAAGAGCAACACATCACACGTCTGACGGAGCGCTTTTACCGTGTAGACCATAGTCGAAGCCGCGATACTGGCGGCACAGGGTTAGGCTTGGCAATTGTTAAGCATATTCTAAACCGACATAAAGCCAGATTAGAAATCGAAAGCATTATTGGTGAAGGCAGCACCTTTAGCATTATTTTCCCTCAGTCGCGCACAGCGACAGATCAAACCAAAGTGGCGGCATGAGGCTGATTGGTCTTGTTTTCTTTCTGCTGATGTTAAGCGGATGTACAAATAACCCTTTTCTCAAAAACACTATCCCAGAACGAGCCGATAGCACAAGCATCAACCAACTAGCGAAGACTGATTTCGACCGCATGGCTGATATGGAGTTTAGTGGCAATGTGCAAAGCTTGCGTACGCTAATGGTAAAACTATATAAGCGGAACCCACGCGAATTAGCAAAAAGCACTGCTGATTCAGCAGAAGAAATGGCTGAATGGGTATTTGAAGCTAAGCAGCAACATCACTGGAAATTTGAAGCCCTTGGGAACAAACAGGATACGGCCGCTATTTTTCTAGCCTTTGATGCCCAATACCAAGGTGACCGTGTCCTACCTTTTATCGTCGGCCTACACACCATGTTAGCAAAGGCACACGACAACAAAACTGAGTTCTTTATCACTGATAGCATAGATCCTCAGAAAATCTACAATGTCGCTCGTAACGTTGAAATAGCCGCTTGGAAACTCTCTAATAGCTTTGATGAAAATGGTCAGTTATACCTATTATCTAACGAGATAAACGATGTCGACCATAACTTAAGCTTTGAAAGAGAATTTGGAAAGATTATTGGTCGGACTGACTTTTATGCCTCTGCTTTAGCAGAAAAATCCCAACGGTTTATTTCGCGCGTCGCACAAAGCCTTGCAACTGCCGTGTTCTTACCGTTCTAAACCTAGCGTATTTATTTCTATTGGTGCTAAATCGACTACTGCTGGCTGCTTTTTTGCTGACTGATACAAGATGTTATTAGGCCCATAAGCAATGGGCCCAATGAGTAAATCATGTACTACCACACAAATAAATCCTGCRAGTAAAAAYGMAAAAAYAATTGAAGAACGATTCACCTAACACCTTTRAYTAAAACYCCAAGGCCACTYTATCAATRCAAGCACCCGCATCCTATTGGTTTAACAATTCTTAACACCCCAMACGGCATCYCTCAAAAAGMTAACTGTATGTTAGGTGCTCATCACGATGGCTGGTATTTNTTTGTGAATTAAATGTTAATTTATATTATCAATAGCGCACACGCATAGGTCAGCATGCATACTCCCTTTACAATGCTTATTCACTTTTATAGAAGAATATCATTGGAACGACACGGCATGAGCTAACTATCGGTTACTCGSCYTAAGTTCACTTTGTACAGAGAGGGTTCTATTGGAGCTAATCATTCCATTTTTGTTAGGTGCCGCTGGAGGSAATATTGGCGGCATGTTAATTAAAAAATTAAGCCTAGGCATACTGGGTAATAGCGTCGCCGGCATCATCGGYGGTGGCATYGGTGGTCAAATYRCYCAAGCAGCACTTGRTGKTGCGAATAGYGGCCTGCTAAGCAGYGTMGCYGGCGGCACCATTGGAGGTATTCTAGTTATGTCACTAGTAGGAATAATCAAAAGGTCAGTTACTCAATCAACTTGATTGCATTACAYCTAGYAACGTTAAAGAGGCMKTATTGGAAATCGGTTGCACACMTRYWCATCRRCTCAACATTWAAAAAGCCRCTWTCGCGGCTTTTTWAATGCACAAAATCTACGCCAACCCCACCTCAACTAAATTATCACTAAATGTCGTCGAGTGTCCCATATCGCCAAACTCTGCTGAGCTAATACAATTGACGGTGCCTTTATTGTGTTGTCGCCAATACCCTAACGTTGCCACCACAATCCCTGTATTCACATCATCAGAAATTCTAGCGACCCCTTCAAACGCACCACGATCGTTAAAYACTTTCACCGTATCGCCATCTTTAACATTCCGTGCGTCAGCATCTGCCGCATTAATCATGACAAATTGCTCGCCTTGTACCTTCTGTTGAAGCTCCATATTRGCATAGCAAGAGTTTAAGAAAGCATGGCTCTTAGGTGAAATAATATTCAGCGGATATTTTGCAGCTAAGGCAGCATTGGTATCTACTGATTCTCGCGATTCCACATAGTCTGGTAGCGAATCTAAATCTTCACCGGGTTGAAAGCCTTCATACATTTGACGGAAAGGCCCTGCTACAAAGTTTTTAGCGCCTTCTACTAAAAAGTGGCATTTACCTGTCGGTGTTGGAAACTCACCTTTAGCATGACGTGCCCGTACATCTTTATCACCAAAATCTTTTAAGCGGGCAAAACCATGCTCCCGCATATAATCAAGGTCGATGCCTTCACAAGTTGGCGCATCCCAATCTACATAATTTTCTAAGCACTCACTATCATTCCATTTGAAGTTATCTTCTTCATAACCCATTAAYTTYGCTAAGCGTCTAAAGATATCATTGTTTGGAATTGCCTCACCWGGCGGCTCAATACATTTTTCATTGTATGTCAGGTATAAATGCCCCCAAGAAAGTATCATRTCTTCCATCTCAGCRCCCATGGCRGCWGGTARTAAAATATCCGCATACGCTGCCGTRTCTGTCATAAAGTGTTCTGCGACYACWGTAAATAAATCYTCCCGYTCTAAGCCTTGCACAATTTTATCGGTCTCTGGYGCCTGCGTCAGTGGGTTGGTGTTCCACACCATCACCGATTTAATCGGCGTATTCAATWTTGTTTCRCCTGTTARCGCGCGKCCAAATTGCAAGATATTCACCACTTGCGTGCCTTCAGGAATYARRTCTGGGCRYGAAATCACATCCCATTTATATGGGTGCTCCCACACAGGAAACTGTAATGCGCCACCACCAACATGACGCCACGCACCAATCAATGCAGGTAAACAAGTCACCGCCCGTATGGCTTGGCTACCACCATAATTACGCTCAAGTGCCACCCCTATACGGATGGCCGCAGGTGGTGTGGTTGCATACTCGCGTGCAAACTGACGAATATCATCTGCAGACAGCCCTGTAATATCTGCCGCCCATTCTGGCGTGCGTGTTTTCACACGTTCTGCTAATTCAGCATAGCCTTCCGTGTAATTGTCTATGTAATCTTGATCTTGCAAACCTTCTTCAATAATCACATGCATCATCGCCATTGCCAACGCACCATCGGTACCTGGTTTTGGCGCAATATGCCAATCAGCAGCTTTAGCTGTTTTAGAGGCATAAGAATCAATTACAACGACTTTGGTGCCTCTCTTTTGCGCCTCGTGGATAATATGCCAATGATGTAAGTTAGTACTCACTGAGTTGCACGCCCAAATCACAATATATTTTGAGTGCGCAAAACTTTCTGGGTCCACCCCTGCGGTTGGGCCCACTGTTAACAGCCATGCCGTACAAGAACCTTCACCACAAAAAGTGCGCTCGCACACTGTTGCACCCATACGATTAAAGAAAGCATCACCTCCATTTAAGCCATGCACCAAGCCTTGGTTACCCAAATAACTGTTAGGCATAATGGCTTGCGGCCCATCTTCTGCAATAATTTTCTTCCATTTAGTGCTAATGGTCTCTAATGCCTCATCCCAAGTAATGCGTTCAAACTGTTTGCTGCCTTTAGGGCCAGTGCGCTTCATTGGGTAAAGCAGACGATCTGGATGATAATGACGATTTTCGTAATCTTTCAGCTTCACGCACAAGCCACCACGCGTCATGGGGTGTTCGGTGTTACCTGTGACCTTTAATAATTTTCCATCTTGCACGTGATACACCATGCTGCAGGTGTCAGGGCAATCATGCGGGCAACCGCCATGATGGGTTTTAACTGCCAAATCGATAGGCTGATTCATGTAACTATCTCCAAAGTGAACGTTTAGCGATGAAAGCTTAGAAATGCTGTTATCTTTTTTATAAAACCACTATATACCCACCTGTATACAGATGCAATTATTTTCATTGCGATTAAAACCCGATTAGAATGATGACATGAGCGCACCATTAACATTACTAGGCCAACTATCCCCCGTACAATTTTTAGCTGATTATTGGCAAAAAAAACCATTATTAATTCGCCAAGCAATCCCTAATTTTAATGGGCTATTAACCCCTAATGAATTAGCGGGGCTCGCTTGTGAAGAAGATGTACAAGCACGTATTGTTCAAAACCAAGGCAAGCAATGGACAGTGCAAGATGGCCCATTTGATGAAGATGACTTTACTGCACTACCAGAAAATGACTGGTCACTATTAGTACAAAGCATTAACCACCACTTACCTGAAGCGGCTGATCTGTTAAGCCAGTTTAACTTTATTCCTCATGCCCGTTTAGATGACCTCATGGTGAGTTATGCGCCTAAAGGCGGTTCCGTTGGTGCGCATCTAGACTCTTATGATGTGTTCTTATTACAAGGTAGTGGCAAACGGCGCTGGCAGATTAGTCCGCAGTCCGACCTGACTTTAATAGAAGATGCGCCATTAAAAATACTCAAACATTTTGAAGCAGAACAAGAGTGGTTGCTAGCACCCGGCGACATGCTCTATTTGCCGCCCAACATGGCGCACCTTGGCATTTCTGAAGATCAAGACTGCATGACTTATTCAATAGGCTTTAGAGCGCCAAAGACACAAGAACTAGTGCACGGGTTTCTTGAGCACTTACAAGACAGTATTCAGCCAGCAGGCCTGTATGAAGATGCGGATTTAAGCATACAAATTCACGCAGCCGAAATCAGTGGTGACATGGTGACTAAAGTAGAAAAAATGCTACAAAACATCCAATGGGATAAAAGTAATATCAGTGACTTTCTCGGGCGTTATCTCACAGAACCTAAATCTGATGTTATCTTCGAGCCAACACCCAAAATCACGATTGATGGCTTTGCTAAGCAACTGGCTAAAAAACCAATATCCTTAGCACTACAATCACAAATGCTATTTCATCAACAGCAGTTTTTTATCAACGGTGAACCGTTAGCTGTTCCAACACGCTTAGTTGATCAAATGCAAGCGTTAGCAGACCACCGTTCATTAAATGCAACATCGTTAACACTTGAACAACAAGCAGCCTTAGCAAGCACGTTGCACACGGCATTGATTGCAGGATATGTTAGCTTCTAAACCATTTCGTATTATGATATCCRWMCGATGAGTGAAATTGAGTTAACCGAAAATAGYGTTTTAYTAGGTGAGCGTGAATACATCATGGCTTTAGACTTRGTCATTGCCGCTGCGCAGCAAACCTTATRTATTTTCGATCAAGACTTTTCAAGAGGSAATTTTKCAAGCATCAAACGTTTTAACTTGATTCAGGAATTCCTAAATAGAGACCCAAACAGCAAGCTGACGATTGTCTTGCAAGCATCAGACTTTTTCACCACCAAATGCCCCCGCCTGTTTGGCTTGTTGACCAATTTTGGCCATCAGATAACAGTCTACGAAACCAACAGCCATGCAAAAATAGCAAAAGACTGTTTTATACTAGCGGACAATCAAAGCTATATCAGACGCTTCCATATCGACCAAGCGCGCTTTAAATATGTACTCGATGATGTTGAAACCACCGCCAGCTTAATGAATCGTTTTGAAGAACTACTGCAAGAAACATCACATACTATTTCGGCTACTAAACTAGGGCTATAGAAATGAAAAGATACCTTTTAGTTTTTTTGTGCTTGCTGGGCTCAAGTGCGCTTGCCGCCACTGAGTTTAAAATCATCACTTTGCAGCATCGGTTTGCAAATGATTTACTCCCCGTTATCTCTCCTATGGTGGGTGCGGAAGGCACTGCCACTGGGATACGGAATCAATTAATTTTACGAGCATCGCCAGAACGTATACGCGAAATTGAAGCCACGATACAACAATTAGATACGGCTAGAGTTAACCGTAGAATTACGGTGAACACCAACAACAATAGCCAACTGCAACGGAGCCGTACAGACCTTAGTGGGAAGGTTAAGGTAGGTCGCGTCACGATTGGCAATGACAAATATGCTGCGCCAAATAGTGCCAACATTAATATTGAACGTAGCAGTAGCCGCACGCAGCATAATAGTAGTCAGTTTTTAAATGTGCTTGATGGGGAGCGTGCTTTTATTCGGGTTGGGCATAGCATCCCATTTACGCAGGATTGGGTTGTGATTACTAGCCGTTATATTCAAACTGGTAGTACAACTGATTGGCGTGATGTAAGTACAGGTTTTGCGGTAAGGCCTCGCACGATAGGTAACCAAGTAGAGCTKGAAATTACACCACGCATTGCCAAGCGCAATGGCTTGGGCTATATCGACTTCGAAGARCTATCAACWACCGTWCGCGTTTCACTAGGRGAATGGGTGGATATTGGCAGTACGATGCAAAATCGTGATGATGTGAGCCGTAAAATATTAGGGGTTAGTAATAGCTCTTCACATCAAAATTCCAGCCTTGTTATCAAGGTTGATTAGCACAGTACTTAGTAGAATACTTAAATTGTAATTTTTGTTACTCCCCTATGATAATCGCTTGAATTTACTGGTAGAATCCGTACATAGTTAGTGGGTGCACAGCGTCAAATCGAGACCCTAATACTAACTACATTTAGTCAATTTCATATAAGGATAATTAAAATGATACGTTTTTCCCTACTCGCCGCTTTTTTGGCGCTTACTGTAACAGCATGTGGAGAAAAACCAACAGCAGAAATAACTAAAGAAGAAGTAACAGYAACAACTGAAGAAATGACTAAAGAAATAAAAGCGACAGCAGCAGAAATGACCGAAGAAGCAACMGCTGCTGAATAATGCCAAGTCAGTATTAAGTACAAAAAAGCCGACTACTCGTCGGCTTTTTTGTTATCTATTMCKATCCTTTACATGCTCGCCAATCAAAGCCACTYGTTTGTGTGGCAACYCCKACCCAATCAACCTCACAATTAAGCACTCGACTCAACGCTTGCTTAGCAAGTGCCTGTGTATTGTTCTTAATACTCAAATGTGCAGCGATAATATGCTTAAGCTTACTGTTATCTAGYTTAGCYAANMAGCNTRGCAGCACTATCATTGTCTAAATGRCCTAAACACCCACCAACACGCTTTTTTAAGGCATAGTTGTATGGGCCTTTTTCTAGCATMGTGACATCGTGGTTACATTCTAAAACCAAGGCATCGCACCCATTCAGMATTTTCTCGATATGCGGGGTAGTCCCACCCACATCTGTTAATACGCCCAACTTATGCTGGCCATCACTAAAMRTGAATTGCGTWGGCTCGCGCGCATCGTGTGGAACTGGAAATGGTGTRATTTGAATATCGCCGATARCAAAWGGAATATGGCTATCCAAGACGTTAATTTTGACGGTTGYTGACTTTGGTAAATAGCGTTCTGTCATCACGCGTGTGCCATGCGACAGCCAAACAGGCACATTTAACTTTTCAGCTAACTTAAAAGCCCCTTTTGCATGGTCATCATGCTCATGCGTGACCAAAACACCGGTGATTTGCTCTGGTTCTAATGCTAACCGTGCTAAGCGTGCGATTGTTTCTTTCACACTAAAGCCACAATCCAAGAGCAAACGTGTTGACGCTTGCTCTATCACCATGCTATTCCCCGAACTACCGCTACCTAATGAAGCGAAGCGCATAGTACGTTATTTCAGCTGATCATATAATAAAGAGATTATCCGATTTGCTGTGGTCGATGGGTTGGCGCTACCATTCTTGTACACCATTTTCACTTGTGTACCACTCTCTATTTCTGTCACTTTAATAATATATTTCTTAGATGGGTCTGTCGTTTCATCTTTACCCTTCCAGAACTGCAATTTGTCAATGATTGTATCTTCTTCTTTCGGTTTAGATTTATTCTCAACCTCATCTTCATTATCCCGCCAAAATGCCAAGGTTTCAAATAAACCTTTTTTCTTCTTAGGGCTATCATCAATATCAACATCGGCATAGCGCACATAAAACACACCTTCAGAACGATCTTTATCTTCAACAACGAATCCAACTCTATCTAATGCTAAACCAACACGACGCCATCCGCGTGCATAACTATCCTTCAACTTAATGCTAACACTCGCATCAGCGTCTTTAACGACCTCTGCATACTTCTCTCGCACAGGGTTCTTAGCGATTTCTTTTGCTCGGCTTTCTTCCACACCTAGCTTCACCATTAATCGTCGCAACAACTCTGCATCTAAATCCTGCTCGAACGCATCAAGTTTAATTGTCTTGTCTGTTTTATCAGCGCGATAACCCGTATCAATTTCACCCAATTGCGTTTGAATTTTTTCTTTGCCGTCATCTGGCGCACCAGCTACAGTACGGTGCGTCATGTAAATTTCCGTCGTACTTTCTTGCTCACCACGTTCTAGACGCGTACGAAATTTTCGCCGATCAGCTAARCCTGAAAGTTTATCTAGCCATTTATCAAATCGCTCACCATAACCGAGACTATCACTTTCGACATCAAGGTCGGCTGATTGAATCCACTCAGTTTCCATCACACCTGTTTCTGGATTTTCAACACGCACTGCAAAACCTTGATCCAACCAAAACTCACGCACGACTGGCCAAACTTTTTCTGCTGGCGCATCGACTACTAACCAACGTTGCCCACCCGCTTTTTCCATACGCACACCGTCTGGTGTACGTAGTATTTGTTCAACACCCGCTTCTTGACCTTCTTGCGCTTCGCTATAGGCAGAGTAACTCGTACTACCGCCAGGCACATTATAGGAATCACTAGAACTCACCGATGTTAAATCAGGYGGCACTTCTAATGGCCGGGAACTTCCTCTGCCTTTTTGATAATCCGATGAAGTATCGATGAAGGGGATTGAAAGCCCACACGCATTCAATAACATTGTAGATAAAACGATACCCAGCGCTTTCTTACAAAAACTCTTTTTCATTAATCTCACCATATTTAATTAATTCCTGCTTCTTTCATCGCCTCACGCAACCCATCATGATGTTGCGCAGAGCAGTTAACCATCGGCAAGCGTATGCCAGATTTAATCAGACCCATTTGTTGCAATACCCATTTCACAGGAATTGGATTTGCTTCAACAAATAGCTTTTGATGTAGGCCAAACAATTTCGCATTAATTGCACAGGCCTCAGCCACTTTCCCAGTTCTAGCCGTGACACATAGTTCATGCATCAGTTCAGGCGCGACATTTGCAGTCACAGAAATCACGCCATGCCCACCTAACAACATTAATGCGAGCCCTGTGGCATCATCYCCRCTATAAATAGCAAAATCTTTTGGTGCGCGCAATACTAAGTCTGTCCCGCGCTCAATGCTCCCTGTCGCATCTTTAATACCGACAATATTGTTAATTTTAGCTAAGCTAAGTGCAGTATCGTTTGCAATATCGCAACCGGTACGGCCTGGAACATTATATAAAATTTGTGGAATATCCACTGCWGCRGCAACCGCTGCAAAATGCTGATACAAGCCTTCTTGCGTTGGTTTGTTGTAATAAGGCGCRACYARTAGACAAGCRTCCGCACCTAACGTCTTCGCTTCGGCCGTTAGCCCAATTGCTTCTTTCGTTGAGTTTGCACCCGTGCCTGCAATCACACTGATTCGTCCAGCAGCATGTTCTACTGCTGCTTTAATCAAAATATAGTGTTCATCAAAATCAACCGTAGGAGACTCACCAGTCGTACCGACAATCACGATACCATCTGTCCCGGCTTCTACGTGGAAGTCGATTAATTGACGCAGCGCATYCAGATCCAAACTACCATCTTCCAACATGGGTGTGACAATCGCCACCATACTACCTTGCAACATATCAAAACCTACCAATTTTTAACAACGACCATTTTAACTGAAACTCATGCTAATTTTATAAAAAGCCATCGGAATCTGTACAAAACATACTCGTTATAACTAAATCTTATTTAAATATAATTACATATTCTTTGTGGATATATAAAAACTTGTTTATATTCTCATCCACTTTCATGCTTAAYGCAACGCGCGACGCACCCTTTTGGTTGATAGGCGGCCATATTCAGCTGCTAAGCAAATATGAAACACGTTATAATCACATAATTGATTATTTGATAACACTATGGATTTTAAAAGCTATTTCATCATTCTAATTGGYACCGTGTTAGTCAACAACATTGTGCTCATTAAGATTCTTGGGTTATGCCCATTTATGGGGGTTTCTAAAAAATTAGAAGCTTCTATTGGCATGGCCGCTGCAACCGCCTTTGTATTAACCATAGGTTCAATGACAAGCTGGGCAATCAATCATTATTTACTTGAATATTATCAACTAGAATATTTACGCACACTTTCCTTTATTGTGGTGATTGCAAGCGTCGTGCAGTTCACACAAATGATTATGGAAAAAAGTTTTCCAGTGCTATATCAGATGCTAGGTATCTTTTTACCCCTCATCACCAGCAATTGTGCGGTCCTTGG
Source organism: Methylophilaceae bacterium (assembly GCA_002401735.1). Taxonomy (GTDB): domain Bacteria; phylum Pseudomonadota; class Gammaproteobacteria; order Burkholderiales; family Methylophilaceae. The sequence goes on from NVTX01000016.1 coordinate 16,721, forward strand.
TATTCCGCTACTTAACGCGCAAACAGGTAATGGCTTTGTTGCATCAGGGCTATACGGTTTTGGCGGGGCGGCTGGCTTTTCCATCGTGCTCATCTTATTCGCTTCGCTTAGAGAGCGTCTTGAAGCTGCCGATGTACCAACACCCTTTWAGGGGTCTGCCATTGCCATGATCACTGCCGCCTTAATGAGCTTGGCCTTTATGGGCTTTGCCGGCCTAGATAAATACTAGGTTTGAAACATCCATGTTAACTGCTTTATATATCATGCTAGGGTTGGCGCTTGTACTCGGTGCAGTGCTGGGCTATGCCGCCCTTAAATTCAAGGTCGAAGGCGACCCACTCATCGCGCGTATTGATGCCATCTTGCCGCAAACACAATGTGGACAGTGTGGCTTCCCTGGCTGCAAGCCTTATGCAACCGCCATCGCCAGTGGTGAAGCAGACATTAACCAATGTCCGCCAGGCGGAGATGACGGCGTACATGCCTTGGCTGATTTATTAGGTGTCGAGTACAAACCACTGAATGAAGAATTCGGCGAAACGAAACCAAAAGCAGTCGCCTTTATTGATGAGGATACCTGTATTGGTTGCACTTTATGTATACAAGCTTGCCCTGTCGATGCCATTTTAGGTGCGGCCAAACATATGCACACCATTGTTGCCAGCGAATGTACTGGTTGCGAGCTATGCTTGCCGCCATGCCCTGTCGATTGCATTACGATGGAACCAATTGAAGAAACGCCAGAAAACTGGAAGTGGAAATATCCAACAATACCAATTAAACCGGTAATGAAACTGTAATGAATGCACCCATTAATATTGCTAGCCTGTTAAAAAAGACAACAGGCATTTTTAATTTCCATGGCGGAGTACATCCACCAGGAAATAAAACACAATCGACCCAACTACCCGTTGGTGAATTACCCTTGCCTGAAAAATTGGTGTTGCCGCTGCGCCAACACATCGGCAACATTCCTAAAGTGAATGTTGCGATTGGCGAGCATGTGCTTAAAGGGCAATTGATTGCAGAAGCAGAGGGTACCGTATCGGCGGCAATACACGCGCCAACATCAGGCACCATCACCGCGATTGAAGATGCCATTATCCCGCATCCTTCAGGGTTGCCAGATCGCTGCATTATTATGACCCCTGATGGCAAAGAGACTTGGATAGATCGCCAGCCACAAAACTGGCGCGAAGGAGACCTTAACCCATTGGTCGCCAGCCTGCGTTTATCAGGCATTGTCGGATTAGGTGGCGCAACATTCCCAACGCAGATTAAACTGCGTGCAAATGGAAAGTCTATCATCCATACACTTGTGATTAATGCGGCTGAATGCGAGCCTTATATTACTTGCGACGATATGTTAATGCGTGAGCGCGGTGAACAAATTGTGCATGGCATAGAGGTGGCGCAACGGTTACTCGGCGCCACAAATGTGATTGTCGGCATTGAAGATAATAAACCAGAAGCGGTTAAAGCCATGCAAGCGGCTGTTGCCGATACTGACATCAAGGTCAAAGTCGTGCCGACTCTTTATCCAAGTGGTGATGCACGTCGCTTGGTCCATTTAGTATTGGGCCAAGAAGTCCCTCATGACAAACGCTCTACAGAGGTTGGCATTCAAGTGTTTAACGTTGCCACCGTATTAGCGCTTTATCGTTATTTTGAATTTGGAGAGCCCGCACTGAGTAGAGTCGTTTCGATGACAGGCAATGTGGATCAACCACAAAATTTCGAGGTGTTATTTGGCACCCCGTTGATGCACTTAGTGAACGCAACTGGCCCGGTAAAATCTGATACCAGCCACTATATTATGGGCGGCCCAATGATGGGCTTTAACCTTCCCAGTGAAGAGGTGCCGATTACAAAAGCAGCCAACTGTATTATTGCCGCATCACCGACCTTATTCGAGCCACCACCACCAGCCATGCCATGTATTCGTTGTGCACGCTGTGCGGATGCCTGCCCTGTCAGTTTACAACCGCAGGAGCTTTATTGGTTTGCCAAAGCAGATAACTTTGAGAAAGCGCAAGATTACAAACTGTTTGATTGTATTGAGTGTGGTGCTTGCTCTTATGTCTGCCCAAGTGATATCCCGCTAGTACAGTATTACCGTTACGCAAAAAGTGAAATTATCGCGCTGGATAAAGAAAAGGAAGCTGCCGACATTGCGCGGGAGCGGAATGAATTTAGGCTCGCGCGCATTGAGCGTGAGAAAAAAGAACGTGCTGCCAAACATGCCGCACGCGCACAAGGGGCGAAAGCCGCTAAAGCGGCTAAAGAAGGTGGCGCACCTGCAGCAACAAATAAACAAGCAGCGATTGCCGCTGCCATCGCACGTGCTAAGGCACAAAAAGCCGCAGGCAATACAGCGCCTAAGAACACAATAGAGACAAGCACTGCAACCAAGGCAGAAATTGAAGCGATTGATGCGCGGAGAACCGCCGTAGGGCTAACAGAAGGCAAGCAAGCTAAAATCGCTGCCGCCATTGCACGCGCTAAAGCACAGAAGGCCGCAGCAAGCGCGGAAGGTGCCGGTAAAGCAACTGCGGACAACAGCAATCCTGTTGCCGATGATGAAAAACAAGCGAAAATAGCCGCTGCGATTGCGCGTGCTAAAGCGCAAAAAGCAGCAGCAAGTGCAGCCGGTGTTAGCAAAGCAACAACAGGTAGCGGTGAACCAGTTGTCGACGCAGAGAAGCAGGCGAAAATAGCAGCTGCTATTGAACGAGCTAAAGCACAAAAAGCGGTTGCGAGTAAAACCATCGCAAAAGCGGAAACTGGTAAGCCGGTTGCTGACGAAGAAAAACAAGCTAAAATTGCGGCAGCCATTGCACGCGCTAAAGCGCAAAAGGCAGCGGCATTAAAAGCAAAAG
>NVTX01000017.1 GCA_002401735.1 Methylophilaceae bacterium
GTGTTTTATCAGGTGATTGATCAGACGCCACCAAGCAAGCCGGCGAACCAACTACCTGAAGCATTGGATTAATGGTTAGCTAGGCTCCGACTCATCATTCAAACTATATGGCAATGTGCCAAAAGTCACTGGGTATGTTTTCCACATAATATTACCAGCCTGTTTTGCTTCAATTCTAATTTCAATTAATGCATCAAACCCACCTGTTAAGTTGCGTGCAGTTTTGACCATTTGACCAACCTCACTGCCAGCGGCATCGATCACTTTGTCACCTTCAGTAGGTTGTTCGGTTGTCTCAATACTTGCTAAATAGGTACGGCGTTTCACTTTGCCTAGATAATGTGTCCGCGCGACAATTTCTTGCCCTGTGTAGCAACCTTTTTTAAAGTTAACCCCATTCAGTACGTCCAAGTTAAGCATTTGTGGCACAAACTGTTCTTGTGTTTTTGCTAATACATCGGGGCAACCGGTTTGGATATCTAGCCAATCCCAGCATGTGGTATCAACCAGTGTGCTGCTTTCTTTTAAAGTATTCAACAGGTTCTCTGCTTGTTCTGCATTCACGATTACTTCGTAACGTTGGTGGCCTTCAATGCTAGGCATTTGAATAATGAGGCCATTTGCTGTCTCAACCATTGCATAATCTTGCTCAGGCGCTACACCAAGCGCCTTAGTGACGATATCTTTAGCATCAGGCCCACCAATACCAAAGCGGCGCAACTCGTCGCTCACATCAGCAATATCGACTTTCGCGCGCATCACATACATTTTTAAGCGTTTCATCACGCTTTCGAGTAATGGCTGACTAAACTGCAAGTAAGTCTTATCTTGATGCTTAAATGCTAAGAACAAAGCTAGCATGCGGCCTTTAGGCGAGCAATAGGCGCTGTAATGCACTAGTTTACCGTCTAGCTGGTTAACATCATTCGTCACTTGGCCTTGTAAGAAGGTGATGGCGTCATCGCCGCTCAATGCGAGTAAGCCAAGCTGCGATAATTCGCATAGGGTGTTGTCTGTTTGCCAATTGGATGTTGTCATGCCACTATTGTCTCTCTGTGTCTTCTAAAAAAATAAAACCATATGATCAGACTGGTKAATCAAACCATATGAAAAATAAAACGATGCCAGCGATTGATATATCGCTGCAACCCTCCCGATTATTATTGGGTGTGTTGCTGCTGATTTCAATACTTACTTGCCTATCCGTGATTATAGTAGCCATCCCCTTCGGTATAAAGCTTTGCTTACTGATAGGCATTATTGTTTCTAGTGTTTATTTTATTCTAAGAGATGTGTTGCAAGCCCTGCCATGGTCTTGGCAGCGAGTAGAAGTGAGTAGCACAGGTGAGTTACGCTTAAGCAATCAACAAGGGCAACTGTTTGAACCTACATTACACGCCACTAGTTTTATTCATCCGCGCTTAGTTATCCTTAATACGAAAAAGCCAAATACGGGAAAGTGGTTTAAGTTTTTTTTACCGCCCGTGTTGATTTTTCCATCCACAACAGAACAACATCGGCAGTTACGTGTTTGGCTGAGGTGGTGGGAGCATGAGGGAAGTTAACGTTAAATTAAGGAGCTCCGTTAGGAGTCCCGCTTGAATAATGGGTTAGGTCTTTTTAATTTCAATTTTTGACTGACCTAAAGCTATCATTAATTTATTACAAATATCATCAAATTCATTAGAAGTAAAGTTAGCTTTCGCTACAAATACACGCTTACTTCCATTGTCATATTTTATAAATAATATATCAGGAGAGTCACCCTCTATTATTTCATAGTAGATTTCACTAATACTTGAAAAGTGTACGGTTGTCACCTTAAGGTGGTTGCCGATATTAGGAAATGTCACTGATTCGTGGTTAATGGCAATAGAATAGTCACGTCCTTCTGTTTTGAAATTAATCCATGAAATGAAACATGCAATTAATGTGAGAAATACAATGAAAGCGACATAAAGCGAATTAATGAGTTGATTCACTACAGGAGGGTTAAAGTTAGGACTTCCATGCCCATATGCGATGATACCAATCACAATAAAAATTATTACTACTAAATTTGATTTTTCTTTTTTAAATTTATATTGATATTTTGTCATGGCTAATATGCCTAACAGGGTTTAATAGACACCTTGTCTGTTAATGTTAGATGAAAGTGGACATGGCAGATTTTCCTTTTTATTCATTGTCTTATCCACACCTTAAAGGAGCTTGATGGTTTTAACAAAGGTGTCCACTTTTCTATTTCAATAACAGCTGTAACGGATGTGGCTCATGTGTAGATTGACGTTAATTAATGATGCGTATTAATTAATATAGTTGTCATGCGCAATCGCTGCTTCTTTATCCGCTTGGCTTTTGAAGGACTTCTTATACAAGCCCAAGGTTTCTGCGATGCGCTTGAAAGGGTGTCTACTAAGGTAAGCTGAGAACAATAGTAAGCCGGCTAATGAAGCGAGTACCCAGCCAATATCAAACGGGGCAACATCACGCCGAGCGGGTTTTTGTAGTTTCATGGAGGCGAGTACATCATGCACGGTATCACCATGGACATATAGGCCACCGACCTCTTTGCTAATCTCTTTTAAATAAGCTTCATCTAGTTTCGAAATGTACCGATCGTGTTCACTAAAAGCAACGCTATCATTCCGTGTGCCAATATTAGATTCTGAAATTTGCGCAATGCCTGGTTGTAAAGCAAAGCTCTCATTAGACCAGTAGCCAATCACTTGGTTATCTTCACTTAGCTTGGGAATCGCAGCACCTTCTAAACTGCCAATACCGACAAAAAGCCAGTCTTCTGCGTCTTGTACGCCTTTAAKRTCTTTGGTGTTAAAKACATGCAATYTTGGTGCTTCTTCACCATCYGTAAAAAAGACAACTTGTGCGGCTTCGGGGAAGCCGCGAATGACTCTRGAAATRCTAAAGAGGTTTTCACGAATACGGCTATTGCCAGACCAAGCTGTGCGCCACTCTAAGTGGTCGATTGTGTCATTAATAGCATGAAAGTTGTCGCAAACTTCAATTGGGTGATAGAGCGCTGCTGTGCTGACGCCAGCGAATAAGCCAATTCCCACTTTGGTGCCGCATGGTAATGATGAAACGAGTTCATGCATGATTTTTCTTGTATGCTCGATGCGTGTTATTGCTGCCTTGCCAGTTGCCTTAATGTCTTGTGTGTTCATGCTTTGTGAAATGTCAGCGACCAGCATATAGGTGAAAATATCATGCTTAATGGGCACAGTAGGGCGAAGTAGTGCGATAAACAGTAGCAGTAAAGCGCTGCYTAAAARAACAGTGTCTTTATTTTTTCTAAAATAAATAATTAATTTTCGCATGCGGTCGTTTTATATCATTTGCTTTATATTAAAAGTGGTGTCAATTGCCGTTTATGGTAAGCCAACTGGAATATTGCCCATCAGCATGCCGGGCGAATCTGAATCGCTTACGCCTGGCGTAGGCACCTCAGGTAATAGAGACATCACACGGTCTAAATTGCGACGTGTGCCCCAGTTGCTGTTATCCAACTTCACCGCATTTTTGTAGGCTGTTTTCGCTTCGGTCAACAGATACTCGGCTTCATCGCGGGCTCTAGTGTTGTTGCCGCTGTCGATTCTTAACGCTTTATGAAAAAACATATTACCAATGTTATGAAACACAGCAGCACGATTGCTGGGTGTGCTTGTTCGTGTGAGACCGGTAAATAGTTTGGTTGATTCTTTATAGTATTCTTTCTTTGCCAGCCAAAAAGCTTGTGCATATTTTTCTTCATAACTCAGTTTATTTGTTTTTCGCGGCTCACCAGCAATCACCGCGGTATTGAAAGCGTTAATCTGATTAAGCTTGTTTAGCTGGTGCGCAATGCCAACTGCAGAGAGCAATGCAATGACGGACAGTATTAAAGTCAGTTTTTTGACGGTTAAGAATTTTAGGCCGAGCGCCATGTTTTATTCTCCAAGTATTTTACGCCTAAGAGTAAGGCAATCATGAGTGATGCAATCAGGTAACTAAGTTGAGTAAAGTTCTTACCCGGTATTTTTTCAAAATAGGTAATCGGTTTTTTTTCATTTTTGTTAATGTCAGCAATCGCTGCTTTTAATGATTTAGGGTCTTCTGCCTCATAAGCCTGAAAAGGGGTGTTCAGCGTTTTGAAAAAATCGTGCAGCGCTATTTGCACAGGGGGTAACTCCATTTCTTGCCAGTTTTCATATTTCGGGTCAAAAATACTAATACCACCAGGCTGTCTTAACACAATCCAATATAGGGTGATATTGAGTTGGTCTAACCAATCTTTTAGTTTTTGTTGTATCACGCCATCAATCCGACCAGCACCATCAGAAATCAGAATAATCGCACGCGATCCTGAGTCGGGCACATGCTCAAACTGAGCAACAGCACCCGTTAGGCCTGCGCCAATGTTGGTTTGGAATAGCGCATTGCCTGAGGTTGCTTTAATCGCCGCCAGAACCGCTTCGCGACTTTCTGTTAATGGCAACACATACATGGCTGAATTACTGAAGGTGGTAATGCCAATCATGTCGTTCTCACGCGCATTAACAAACTCTGTCATCAGTCTGCTTGCTGCGGCTGATTTGGTTTCACCGACATTGCCTGAGGCAACGCCGCCCGAAAATGGGTCGTCCATACTAGCGCTTCTATCTAGCACCAATGCAATTTGCGCGCCTATGCCTACTTTTTCTGTTTTTTGCGCAAGCGTGTGTGGGTCAGCAAGGCCTAATATAATGCAAGCGAGTGCAATGCTAGCGAGTATTTTAAGGAGCAGACCAACTAAGTTAGACAAGGTATCATGCGGCAGCATCTCTACCCATGAGTAGCTACGCGTATGCGAACGCTCTAGCAATATAGGCAGTAGCGCAAGTGGCAGTAGCCATAATACTAATGGATGCGTGAATGCCATTAAGCATGAGCTCCTTGCAGTGGGTCAGGCGTTAAGCCGCGTTCACAATCGCGAAGCCGTCGACACAGCTGTAATAGCCATGCTTTAGGGTCTTCAGTGGTAAGCGGCTGAGAGCTGTCTTCAAAAAAGACTTGGTGCGATAAGCCAAAGAACTGCTCAATTTCTTTTTTAACTGGTAAAAAGGTTGCGTTGCGCGCAATAAATGCATCTAAGTTATGGTTGAAGAGGCTTTCTTTGGCTGTTTTGTTAAGCGATTCATGTACGCGCGTGACGGCTTGTTTAAGGTTCTCTGTCGAATCAGACATTTTTCTGATGTCTCGGTAAGCTTTAGCAAAGGGCGCACCCATTTTTGGTAGCCAAGCGTGCGCACCAAAAATATAAAGCAATCCCAGCAATGCTAACGCTAATGCCGCAGCCAACACTTTTAGATTGAAAATGACGTTGTCATTATCAAGTGTTAGTGGTGGCGTGAATGGGTACATTTCTTGACTTAAGTTGACCTGTCCAAAGACAGATAATGGTGAAATTCTAAAAGTGAAGGCAGGCAACTTGTATTGAACGACTTCTTTGCTACTCGTGTTGCGTATCCTAAGTGATTCTGCCCGCAAAGCAGCGGGTTTTACTAAGCGGTCTGTTTTAAACACTTGGTAACTTAAATCTAAAGCATAGGTTTCACTAGCCGAATTTTTTTCTATTTTTGTATTGATTTTCACCAGCTCTATGCCTGATTTTTTTCCTCTATAGAGGTGCTCATAACCAACAATGGGTAAGGATTCTATGATTAACTGGTAAGGTTTTTTAATGGTTAACGTGATTTTTCGATTTAAGATATCGCCTATAACGTAGCCTGCATCACGTGCTGGGTCGCTTATTTCAATATTGAGATATTGTTCATCGATGGTTGGCAGCTCATTTTTTGCGAGGCTGATTTGTGAAAAGCCAATCAAACATAGCGCAATCAGTGCTTGATAAACGTAACTGAAGATTCGATCATGAGGTTGCATAGTTTTACTCATCATTATTTATGCGGCTACATACTGATGAAAGTAATCACTCAGTAAGTCCGCATCAAATTGGTTGGAGACGAAAAATGGTTGCATATCGAATTGTAAAAACAAGTCTTCAATGGTTTTACGTCGTGCTGCAAAGCTTTCTAAAATACGTTTTTTATATTCTTTACGCAAAAATAAAGTACGTTTTGCACCAGATTCTGGGTCTGTGACGTTGGCAATGCCAAAATCAGGTAAATCGCTATATTCAGCCGTATCCCACAAAATGACAGGGATGATGTGATGACGTAACATCAACACAAGAGACTCTTCTAAATCTTTGATTGGCATATGGAAGTCAGAGACTAAGAAGATTAAAGAACGCGTGCGTGGCAGCATGCGCACGGTGTCGATAAGTGCTTTGCTACCGACCTCTCCGGGTTGGTAAGACTTAAGCGCCTCAGCCATTTCAATGGCCATGTGTGGCCTGCCAGATAACGTCGCCAACCAATCTTCGCGTATCTCATCATCAAAACCAATAAAGCCAAAAGGATCGCCATTATGGGTGACCGTCTGCGCGACGGATTGCGTAATATCGCCTGCAATCGAGATTTTTCGTTGATGACTGCCGTACTGCATAGAGCCAGACATATCGCATAATACAAAGACTGGTGAAGCACTTTTTTGATTGAAAATTCGAACATGAATCTGCTCCATCGGGTCGCGGATGGTTTGGCGTATATCAATGCGTCTAGGATCTGGGTAAGAGAGTAGTGTGGCATGGCCACGAAACTCCATTCCCATACCGCGCTGGTTACTACGATGGTTACCAGGGCGATGCGAACTRGAGCGCCAATGAATATGGTAGCTAAATTCTTTTATGTGATCTGGGCGTGTAGACATGAGAGGCTAATTAAGTAATTTAAGGCGCCGCAATGACGTTAATAATACCGTCAAGCATTTCACGCGCAATCTCAGTACGACGCATTTCGTATACAGGACTAAATACTAGACGATGCGCAATCGTTTCATGGAACACGGCATGAATATCGTCAGGCAAGACAGCCTCTCTGTCGTTAAGCCACGCATTGACACGTGCAGCTCTTAATAGCATCGCCATTCCACGAGGGCTTGCCCCTGAAAGCACTAAACGATTCATATCCACACCAGAGACTTTTACTTCGTAATCCAATGGGGATTTAGTCGCATGCCATAAATCTAGTGCGTATTTGCGTAGGGTGGGGCTGGTGCTAATGTTGTCTTGTAGTGTGGCGGCGAAACTATTGAGGTTCTTATATTCCAAGATATCCTCGGGGACGCCAGCAATCAGGTTGTCAACGTCATGGAAACGTGTGTCGAACACTAACGACTCCATAATGTCTAGGTCTTGTGGCACCACAATCGGTATTTCCATCATAAAGCGGTCACGCGCGGCTGATGGAATGTCGAAAGTTTCTTCTTTTTCAACTTGGTTACGATCGGCAAACACAAGCATATGTGGAAAACGGTGTTCTTTATTAAAGGCGGTAAGTGTACGCTCTGCCATCACACGTAGTAGCAATGAGTGAACTTGCGGCCTTGCGCGGTTAATCTCGTTAAAGAAGAAAATAGATAAGTCTTCACCTGCTTCTAAAATTGGACCGGGGCTAACGTGTGGTTTGCCATCTTCGCCTAAATAGGTGTGGTAAATCAAATCATTTGGCATCAAGTCAATCGTGCCTTCAATACGCTGATAAGCGCCACCAACACCACGTGCAATGGCTCGGAGTAATGTCGTTTTACCGACACCAACATCACCTTCTARTAAGACNTGGCSRCGYGCAMMRMYNGAGWTGSWAMWGANNGYCGAMWWGSTYKRCYNTGRCCTACRACGASYYYAWKSRCWKCWNATKNTRACSSKMRCSCATGTTGGCGCCAGTCGGCTAATTGACGATCGCTCATCGTGTTTCCCTATAAATTTGGTGGAGGTTGAAAATTAAATTCGTAACAAGTTGTAACAATACTAAACTATTTTTTAAAGGGTGTATACAGGTTTGTATAGTCAGGGCGTTTTTGACCATTTTTGATACACGTTTGGCATGTCTGCAATATATAAAGTGATGATAGAAATAAGCGCTCCCAAAGCAAATAGCCAGCTTAGGTTGAATTCTGTTTGATCTTTGTAGCTTACTTTTTGATTAAGCATCGCGTGTGTTAACGCTTTAGGACTACTTGCTTTTAAGTAGTTCCCCTTAATATCGGCTGCTAATTCTTCCATATAGCGATCATCAAGCCTAGACAGGTAATATTCATAAGGTGCAGTTGCGTATGATTCATCTCTAGCGCTATTTGGCCCATCATTAACGGCAATTCCTGGCGCAATCTTTATTGAGTAAATTGACCAAATCCCGACTCTTTTATTATTGGCATCTAGTTTAGGAATAGGGGATGGTTTTTCACCTCCAACGCCAACTAATAACCAATCCGACCCGCCAATCCAACCAGATAAATTGGTTTTGTTAATAGCGTTAAGTGGCGCAGCTTCATCTCCATCTGTAATAAATACGACATTTACTGGGACATCAATGGTAACCAACCTCACGGCAATGGATTGCAAGCCTAAGCGGATGTTGCTGTTGCCACGTGATGCCATCCGCCATTCCAGATGGTCAATTGTGTCCTCAAGTAAGCTTAGATTGCGACAAGTTTCGACGGGGGTGTATAGCAGGGCAACATCGGCTTTGAAGAAGATGGCTAAGCCAACACGAGAATGACAAGGTAACTGCTTAATCGTTTTTTTTAATAAATGTTTTGTGTATTCAAGCCTAGAAACAGGATGCCCATTAACCGACATGTCGGTAACATTCATGCTTTGGGTGACGTCTATGAAAATAAGATGGCTAGTGATTTCACGTTGAAGCGTGATGGTTGGTTTCATAGTCGCGATGATGAGTAGCAGAAGTGTAAGTGAAAGCACAATCGTTTCACGATGTAATCGAATATATGCTCGCATGCTTTTGACGCTATTAATATGAATGGTTTTTAGGTTTGAAAGTAGACATCAGCACAATGACTGATGCTTTACCAAAGCCGTAACTTGTTGTGATTAAGCTCGCGTATAGATAAACCTGAAAAAAGAATGGAGGGGGTAACTCCGGGTTGTCTAATATTGGAAATATCGCCATGAGTAGAAAAAGACTGGAATTAGTAAAAGCACCAATGACCATTGCCCAGCAGACGTGCCAAGGCAGGGGGGTCTTTGCTGCGTACAAACCTAAAATGAGCGCTGTCATCAGTAAGAAGTCAATGTGCGCTTGTAATAGGCGAGTAAACTTACCTGCAAAAATAAACTTGAATAGTGGAATGTCAAAACTTAGTGCGATCATGCACCAAGCAAGAAGCAATGCCATCAGCAACCATAGGCAGCCACCTCTTAAAAGCACGATATTGGGCGTTGTTTGTTTGTTATCTTGCATGGTCGTCCTTCAACAATAATTATCTTGAACAAAGTATGAGATTGTTTGTGCTAGATTGCTTGATTGATAAGGAAGTAAACTTTGACTGAGACGGAACTTTGATCATTTACAGCCAATAAATTTAGGCTTAGTATCTAAAGTTACTAGTGGGTACACACTGATAATCAAGGCTTAATGTATGTGGAAAAAAGCGTCATGTCCGACTTGAACCAAGCAGCATCTGCTTTTGGGATAAAGTACGATACAGAAAATCTTCCTTTACATTCTCGTCGCGAGTGGATGAGTAACATGATTTCTCGCGAATTTGCCAAAGCCGAAGTTAGGGTGCCATCTAATGTGCAACTGTGTGATCAAACGACGATTTATCCTTGGGAGCAATTGCGGTTATCGACAGCTTACTCTCGAGGAATTCAGATAGACCGGTTCAAGATGGATCCCTACAAAGTAAGCCAAGATAGTTACTTGGCCATTTTGTTACTTTCTGGGCGTTACTTGCTTGAGCAGAATGGACGAGAGGTCTTTTTACARCCTGGAGAAATGACGATTTATGATGCRACYMAGCCGCATCGAATACATTGYCCTGAAGMTTTTTCCAAAGTGATTATTACCATTCCAAGAAAATTAATGCGTGAAAGACTGCCTGGCGTAGARCTTTGYATTGCRCGTAAAATTGCAAATAAGGCTGGCGTTGGCTTGATTGCATCAAGGTTTATTACATCCATCGTGAATCAGTTAAATAGTATGGATATGGCAACTTTTAATAGTTTGTCAGAGTGYGCATTAGATGCGTTGACGTTAGCYTTAACGTCGGTGCGRCCACAAAATCAYGAACTATCTAGAAGTCGCTCATTATCACTTCACCAAGTTAAAGGCTTTATTGCGCAACATTTAGCAGACCCAAACTTAAACCCTAATATGGTTGCTAAGGCTATTGGATTATCTCCGCGCTACATTAATATGCTTTTTGACGACGAAAGCACCTCGCTAATGCGGTATGTGTTAACACACCGTTTAAAACATTGTTACGATGATTTAAGTAACGCTAAATATCAACGTGTTTCAGATGTGGCCTTTAGGTGGGGATTTAACGATGTCTCACATTTTAGTCGTGCCTTCAAGCTGGCATTTGATGCAACGCCTACGGACATATTGAATATAAACGGCTAAAGATATTTTTTATTTTCATTACGTTCCATGAGACAATCCCATAGTAGCGTGTGCTTTATAATAGAGCTTCCATGAAAGCCATTTTCCAACGAAAATAGTACTACATTCAATTGAATCATAATTAAATCATAAAGAATAACCATAATGACAAAACAAAATAGTTTTAGTAAAGAGGAATTGTTAAGTTGCGGTCGAGGTGAACTGTTTGGCAAGGGCAACGCACAGTTGCCATTGCCGCCTATGTTGATGTTTGATCGCATTGTGAGCATTACTGAAGATGGCGGTAAATACGGTAAAGGACAGATCATTGCTGAATTGGACATTAATCCAGACTTGTGGTTTTTTGACTGTCACTTTACTGGTGATCCTGTGATGCCAGGTTGTTTAGGCTTAGATGCCATGTGGCAGTTAATTGGCTTTTATTTAGGTTGGAAAGGTGGGCCTGGAAAAGGTCGYGCATTAGGGGCKGGAGAAGTGAAATTTTCCGGACAAGTGTTACCTAGTGCTAAAATGGCAACGTACACAATTGATTTGAAACGCGTGATATTACGTAAGTTGGTAATGGGTATTGGAGACGCAACGATGTCTTTAGATGGCCGTGAAATTTATGCAGCAAATGATTTACGTGTCGGATTGTTTACGAGTACGGATAATTTTTAATTAGAGTAGGAGAAGCACGTGATGAAACGTGTCGTGATTACAGGGCTGGGCATCGTATCTAGCCTAGGTAAYAATAAAGAYGAAGTTAARGATAGCCTGTTTGAAGGAAAATCAGGCATCACYTTTCAGCCRGAATATGCTGAGCATGGTTTGCGCTCAAATGTGGCTGGGTCTGTTAAGAATTTAAATRTTGAAGAGCTGATAGACCGTAAACTTTTACGTTTTATGGGTAAAGGGCATGCTTATACATGGATTGCCATGCAGGAAGCGATTGTTGATGCATCTCTACCAGAAACGCTTGTTTCAAATGTMCGTACTGGCTTGATTGTCGGTGCTGGCGGCACTTCTACAGAAAGCATGTTGCAGAGCACCAATACACTGGCTGCAAAAGGCATTCGTCGTGTTGGYCCTTAYGCGGTAACTAAAACCATGAGTAGTGGTATTTCCGCCTGCTTAGCAACAGGTGCGAAAATTAAAGGCATCAATTACGGTATTAGTTCAGCATGTTCTACAAGTGCACACTGTATCGGTGCTGGTGTTGAGCAAATTCAACTGGGTAAACAAGATATTATCTTTGCTGGTGGTGGTGAGGAAGAGCATTGGACCATGAGCTTCTTATTTGATGGCATGGGTGCACTTTCTAGTAAATTTAATGACACGCCAGAGAAAGCTTCGCGCACATATGACGCTAACCGTGATGGGTTCGTTATTTCTGGCGGCGGCGGTATCGTCGTGCTAGAAGAATATGAGCATGCTAAAGCACGTGGTGCAAAAATTTATGCTGAAGTGGTTGGATACGGTGCTACTTCAGATGGCCATGACATGGTTGCCCCAAGCGGTGAGGGTGCAGTGCGTTGTATGAATTTGGCGCTACAAGGTCATGACGGCAATAAAATTGAAAAAGTCGATTATATTAATACGCACGGGACTTCTACTCCTGTAGGCGACACCAAAGAACTAGAAGCGATTCGCGAAGTATTTGGCGACGACCAAGTGGCGATTGCATCGACTAAATCGCTTTCAGGCCATGCTTTAGGCGCCGCTGGTGTTAATGAAGCAATTTACACCATGATTATGATGGAAAATGACTTCATTGCAGCTTCTGCCAATATTGAAACATTAGATCCTATTGCAGAAGGTTTAAATGTCGTCCGTAAGCGTATAGATAATGTCAAAATTGAAACGGCGCTATCTAATAGCTTTGGCTTTGGTGGGACGAATGCGACACTAACGCTATCAACCAAAAACCTATAAGGCGCGTTAATAGCATTTTAATAACATAAAGTGAGTGCTATGAATAAGCTATTAACGACATTCATTCTGTTGGTTTTAGTGGGATGCGCGGCCATGATGGGTGATCGCACCGTTAATGTGACGGAAGCCGAGATTCAACAGGCGTTGGATGAACGGCTCGCGATTCCTATTTCACTATTGAAAATATTTGATGTGAATTTAAGTCATTCGTTGGTGACGTTTGATGCTGATACTGGCCGCATGCATACGACCATGGACACCGATTTATCTAGTGTATTGTTCAATGAAAGTGTATCTGGCAAATTAAGTATTTCAGGGAAATTACGGTTTGATGCCGCGACCAGTTCGATTGTATTGGATGAGCCAAAAATTGAACAATTTACGCTAGATGGGGTGAGTGGGCAACATAATGACTTGCTCAATGCCTTGGCAAAAACCATCGGCGGCCAAATGTTGAATGGTTTGGCTTTGTATAAAGTGAAATCGGAAGACTTAAAAGTGGGCAATACGCAATACAGCCCAAAATCCATGGTGATTACGGATCAAGGTTTGCAATTAACGCTATCACCTCAATAGTCTTGGTCTATGTGTTTTGCTTGTGACTGGATTTCTTAGCGTGTTTCATTGCTAGGTAGTTAGCACGTCGCCCTGCGATAAAATGGAACGGGAATAATAAAACTAAACCGCAGCCGATTACCCAATGCACCCAAAGTGCCGCATCACGTGTGTCAGCGCCATAGTATAAAACCAACCCAGAAAGTAATAACAAGCCCATGACTAGCACCGTCAAGCTGCCAGATATTTTATTACGCTTATTTTTCCAGCCAGCTTTGATGTGTACTGGCATTACTGCACCAAAGAGTAGTGCGAAAAAGTAGGAAGCAAACCCATGCGCAATCAATATGCTATAGCTTTTAATGGGGAGCAGTTGAATGTCGAATTCATGTGCTAATAAGTAAAGAACGCCTGAAATCGCACAAATAACAAAAGTGATATGTGTACTGAGTGACTGCCAAAATGGTAACCGCGCAACGCGGTTTCGTTTTTTATATAACATGTTTCATTGAGTATTTCTTAATGCGACATAATACTAGGATAATTCACGATTAACACGATACACGTGATTTTAAGGTAATTAGTGATGTGTTAAGGATGTTTTGCTTAAACAAAAAGTGCTGCGGCAACGTTGCGGCCTTCACTCATCAGAATGTTGTAAGTTCTACATGCGGCATGCGTTGTCATGCATTCTATAGAGATGCCTTTTTCTATTAGGGCTTTAGTGAGTTTTGGTTGCGCAAAGCGATGGGTGCTTCCTGTGCCCAATAATACGACCTCAGGGTTTAATGCCGCTAAGCGAGAAAAGTCCGTTGCAGATAAATGTTCAAAATCCGTAGCAGACCAATCCAAAATTATTTTTTCAGGCATGAGGATTAACGACTGTGTATAGCGCTGCTTATTGACTTCAACAAAGTCATTCCCGTAAGCGGTTATCAGGTTGTTGCTCTCAGACTGAGTTAAATGCAGTTTCATTGCTGCTATTCTAACCAATTTCATGTCAAATTGTAATGCATCCATTTGGCATTAAATAACAGAGTTTTATTGCCTGTATGGGTGCTCACAAGGTAAGATAACAGCTTTTAATTAAGGTGGTTTTAATTGCCATCAAAAGCATTGTTATAATGCCGTTGTCACCATGAAAAAAACCACTAAAAAAATGCTTAAAAAATCTAGCAAGTTAGATAACGTCTGTTACGACATTCGTGGTCCTGTGCTGGAGCGCGCGCGCGAAATGGAAGAAGAAGGGCAACGCATTATTAAGCTAAACATTGGCAATCCTGGTGTTTTTAGTTTCGAGGTGCCTGATGAGATTCAGCAAGATGTGGTTCGTAACATTACCGAATCTGGCGCATATACAGAAAGCCAAGGGCTTTTTGCACCAAGAAAAGCAATTATGCATTACACGCAAAGCAAGCATGTGCCTGGCGTGACAGTAGRCGATATTATTATTGGCAATGGTGTTTCTGAATTAATCGTGATGGCGATGCAAGCTTTATTAAATAATGGTGATGAAGTGCTGGTTCCTGCACCTGACTAYCCGCTATGGACAGCGGCTGCAACATTGGCTGGAGGTGCAGCTAAGCATTATATCTGTGATGAAGATAATGATTGGTTGCCTAACTTGGCGGATATGGACGCTAAGGTTAATGCTAAGACGCGTGCGATTATTGTGATTAACCCGAATAATCCAACTGGGGCGCTGTACCCTAAAGAGASTTTAGAAGGCATTATTGATATTGCTAGAAAGCATGACCTAGTCATTTTTGCGGATGAAATATATGACAAAGTGTTATACGACGAGAATACGCATTTATCCATGGCTTCATTGGCAGAAGATGTCTTGTTTGTGACGTTTAATGGCTTATCAAAGAATTATCGAGCATGTGGATACCGTGCAGGTTGGATGGTGGTGTCCGGCGATAAATCACATGCAACAGAATATATCGAGGGCCTTAACATGCTGGCTTCCATGCGCTTATGCAGTAATGTGCCTGGGCAGTTAGCGATACAAACAGCATTGGGTGGTTATCAAAGTATTGATGATTTAGTTGCAGAAGGCGGTAGGCTTCGTAAGCAACGTGATTTAGCCTATGAGCAGCTGACTGCGATTCCTGGGGTCACTTGCTTTAAACCAAAAGCCGCAATGTATTTGTTTCCTAAATTAGATCCAGCGGTATATCCAATAGAAGATGATCAGCAGTTTATTTTAGACTTGTTAGAAGAAGAAAAAGTACTGCTAGTACAAGGGACAGGATTTAATTGGAAAACAACCGATCACTTTCGCGTTGTATTTTTACCTAATGTCGATGATTTAACATTGGCCATTAGCCGTATTGCACGTTTTTTAAAAAATTATAGAATGAAATTTGGAGCTAAAGTTTGAAGCAACTTAACGTAGGTATTGTAGGTTTAGGAACCGTTGGTGGTGGGACATACACCGTATTAACGCGCAATGCGGATGAAATGTCACGTCGGACAGGTGTTGATATTAGAGTAACTCAAGTTGCGGATAAAAATGTTGAGCGCGTAAAATCATTGGTCAGTGGGRATGTCAGTATCACGGATGATGCGTTTGCATTAGTGAGCAATCCAGATGTGGATGTTGTTGTTGAGTTAATCGGTGGTTGTACCATCGCTAAAGAATTGGTATTGAAAGCGATTGAAAATAAAAAGCATGTAGTGACTGCGAATAAAGCATTAATTGCACTACATGGAAACGAGATATTTTCTGCGGCACAAAAGATGGGCGTGATGGTGGCTTATGAGGCGGCTGTAGCTGGTGGCATTCCTATTATCAAGGCACTGCGTGAGGGTTTGGGTGCCAATCGTATAGAGTGGGTTGCGGGTATTATTAATGGGACGACCAACTTTATTCTGACTGAAATGCGTGAAAAAGGACTTGCTTACCAAGATGTGATTGGAGAAGCGCAACGACTTGGTTACGCAGAAGCTGACCCGACATTTGATGTTGAAGGCATTGATGCGGCGCATAAGCTGGTGATCATGTCAGCCATTGCTTTTGGCATGCCTTTAAAGTTTGATGAAGCATATACCGAAGGCATTACACAGCTAACACAAGCTGATATTAAATACGCTGAAGAATTAGGCTACACCATTAAACTGCTCGGCATTACAAAACGCACGGATAAAGGCGTTGAGTTGCGGGTGCACCCAACGCTGATTCCAGAGAAGCGCTTGGTCGCTAATGTAGACGGCGCGATGAACGCTGTTGTGGTGCAGGGCGATGCCGTTGGGCCAACGCTATATTATGGTGCTGGTGCTGGTGCTGAGCCAACCGCCAGTGCAGTAGTGGCTGACTTAATTGATGTTGCACGGCTAATGGATGCAACAGAAGCGCAGCGCATGCCTGCATTAGGCTACCAGCCAGATCAAGTGCAAGACATACCGGTGCTCGCTATAGAAGACATTACAAGCGCTTATTATTTACGGATGCGTGCTACCGATAAACCAGGTGTCATCGCAGCAGCAACTAAGATATTAGGCGACAAGTCAATTTCTATTGACGCCATGATACAAAAAGAGCCGTCTGCAGGAACAACTGAAGCTGATATTGTTATTTTGACGCATGAGACTGTTGAGAAAAACATGAATGCAGCGATTGCTGAAATTGAAGCTTTGCCTGCCATCGCAGGCAAACTTGTTAAATTACGTATGGAAACGTTAGGTTAGAAATGAAATATATCAGTACACGCGGGCTATCTCCCGCGTTAAGTTTCAGTGATGTTTTACTTGGTGGCTTAGCCCCAGACGGGGGCTTGTACCTCCCCGAAAAATATCCACAGTTTAATGATGCCGATTTGACTGCAATGCGCGATATGAATTATCGCGACTTAGCATTTGCAATTTTATCGCGTTTAATTGAGGCGGATGATATTCCGGCGGCAGATTTGCGTGCCATTATTGATAAGACTTATCGTGCTGATGTTTATGGCTTTACCCGACATGACCAGAATGCCGAAGATATTACGCCAACACTGAAGTTGGAAGATAATCTATATCTCCTTTCTTTGTCGAATGGGCCCACGCTTGCTTTTAAAGATATGGCGATGCAGTTATTAGGCAATTTATTTGAGTATGTGTTGGCTAAAAAAGGTGTGACGACCAATATTTTAGGAGCAACATCTGGTGATACTGGTTCCGCGGCTGAATATGCGATGCGCGGTAAAAAAGGTGTGCGTGTATTTATGTTGTCGCCACATAAAAAAATGAGTCGTTTCCAAACGGCGCAAATGTTTAGTTTGCAAGATGACAATATTTTCAATATTGCCGTCGAAGGTGTGTTTGATGAGTGTCAGGATATGGTGAAAGCCGTCTCTAAGGATGCTGCCTTTAAGGCTAAATATAAAATTGGTGCAGTTAACTCTATAAACTGGGGCCGAATTGTTGCGCAAGTTGTGTACTACTTTAAAGGGTATTTTGCTGTGACGGAGGATAATACACAACAAGTTGATTTTGCAGTACCTTCAGGTAATTTTGGTAATGTTTGTGCCGGCCATATTGCGCGGATGATGGGCTTGCCAATTGACMGGTTAGTCGTWGCAACTAACGAGAATGATGTGTTAGATGAGTTCTTTAAAAAGGGTGTCTATCGGCCACGTGGTTCAGAAAAAACGTACCATACGTCYAGTCCATCCATGGATATCAGCAAAGCGTCTAATTTTGAACGGTTTATTTTTGATTTGCTAGATCAGGATGCAAGTAAAGTGCGTGACCTCTGGYCTAGCATTGATCAAGGTGGCGCATTTGATATTCAACACTTAATGGACAAAGTTAAAACATTTGGTTTTGTATCTAGTAGTAGCAATCATGCTGCACGCATGCAAATAATCCGTTCGACTAATGCTAAATATGGT
Organism: Methylophilaceae bacterium; assembly: GCA_002401735.1. Lineage (GTDB taxonomy): Bacteria > Pseudomonadota > Gammaproteobacteria > Burkholderiales > Methylophilaceae. The sequence continues at coordinate 17,876 of NVTX01000017.1, forward strand.
GTTGTTGTGGATACACACACGGCTGACGGGCTTAAAGTTGCTTTGGAATACAGAAGCAAGGAAACCCCGATGATTGTGCTCGAAACAGCACTGCCAGCAAAATTTGAAGACGCACTTGTTGAAGCCTTAGATGAAGTGCCGCCTCGCCCAGAAAGCTTAAAAGGCTTAGAAGATTTGCCACAAAAATTTACGGTGATGGATGCNGGNGTTGATAACATTAAAGATTTTATCGCTAAAGCAGTTGATTAACTTAAATACTAAGCGCTTATGAAACAATATCTAGCATTATGTCATCGCATCGTTAACGATGGCGTTTGGATTGAAAATACAAGAACGGGTAAGAAATGCCTGACGGTGATTGATGCAGACTTAACCTATGATGTTGACGAAGGAAGGTTTCCTTTAGTTACCACACGGAAGAGCTACTTCAAATCGGCCATTGCAGAAATGATTGGCTATTTGCGTGGTTATGATAATGCAGCTGATTTTAGAAAACTCGGCACCAAAACATGGGATGCAAATGCTAACCTTAATCAAGCATGGTTAGATAATCCGTATAGAAAAGGCGAAGACGATTGTGGCTTTATTTACGGTAAGGTTGCACGTAATTTTCCTAAACCCGATGGTGGTAGTCTCGATTTGCTGCGGAAAATAGTCAATGATTTAGAAAAAGGTATTGATGATCGTGGTGAGATACTCACTTTTTATCATCCGGGTGTTTTTCATATGGGCTGTTTAAGGCCTTGTATGTATAGTCATCATTTCTCTTTGCTGGGCGATACGCTTTATCTAAACAGTACGCAAAGAAGCTGTGATGTGCCACTTGGTTTGAACTTCAATATGGTGCAAGTCTATTTTTTACTTGCCATCATGGCGCAAATTACTGGGAAGAAGCCAGGAAAAGCCTATCACAAGCTGGTGAATGTACATATTTACGAAGACCAGCTAACGCTCATGAAAGACGTGCAGTTAAAGCGTGAACCATATGATGCGCCACAGTTGATCATCAACCCAGATATTAAAAGTTTAGAAGACCTAGAAACATGGGTCACAGTAGATGACTTCGAGCTTAAAGGTTATCAATGTCACGAGCCTATTGCCTATCCGTTCTCTGTTTAATTAATGTGATTCATTAATAGACCGTATAAGATAAAAAAAGGCTGCTCGACTTTTGGTCAAGCAGCCTGAATTTGCGACTTTCAGGGGGGAAGTCACAAATAACGAAACATTATTGTTATTAATTCACAGCTGTTGGTTTTTTTGTTTTAGATGTATAAAGTGCATATTCTTCAACAGTAATCGCACCATCRTGATTRATATCTGTTGCATTAAACTTTTCTGCTAAAGCRAKATCTTTTACCGCTTCTTTTATCGATATTTTTCCATCCGCATTCACATCAAGGGTTTTGAAGCCTAAATCTGTTGGTGCTTTTGCAATAAATTGCGTTGAGTTCTTAGCGACTTTAATATCACCTGTGACAGCTTCTTTGTTTTCTGCCAAAGTGACAGTGCTAAAGCCCACAACTAAAAACAAGCTAGCGATGCTGATTAATGTCGTGTTAATTGATTGTTTAACGATTCCGAGTTTCATATTAATACTCCTCTTATTTTTAAAAATTAGTGCAACTAAGCATTGCATTAATATAATAGCGAGTATCGTG
>NVTX01000018.1 GCA_002401735.1 Methylophilaceae bacterium
TACTGGCTCAAAGAAAAGTTTGATGGCAACCCAGAAGTGAAAGCAGCAAGTGAGTTTATCCACTTTGCCTGCACATCAGAAGACATCAACAACTTGTCGCATGCATTAATGCTAAAAGCCGCACGCGATAACGTGATGCTGCCGTTTTTGAATAACGTCATTGCGCGCTTAACTGAGCTCTCTCTACTGCACGCAGAGCAACCATTGCTTTCCCGCACACATGGACAAACAGCCTCCCCCACCACCATGGGCAAAGAACTGGCCAATGTCGCGTTCCGTTTAAAGCGCCAACAAAAACAATTGGCTGGAAATGAAATTTTAGGGAAAATGAATGGTGCAGTCGGTAACTTTAATGCACATTTGTCAGCCTATCCAGACTTTGATTGGGAAAGCTTTGCAAAACGCTTTGTGGAGAGTTTAGGGCTAGATTACAACCCAATGACGATTCAAATTGAGCCCCATGATTACATGGCAGAACTGTACGATACACTGGCTCGCGCCAACACCATCTTGATTGACTTAAACCGTGATATTTGGGGTTATATTTCAGTTGGCTACTTTAAACAAAAAGTAAAAGCGGGTGAAATTGGCTCGTCAACCATGCCGCATAAAGTCAATCCAATTGACTTCGAAAACTCGGAAGGAAACTTAGGGATGGCCAATGCCATTTTGCGCCACATGGCAGAAAAGCTACCGATTTCACGCTGGCAGCGTGACTTAACGGACTCGACTGTATTACGAAATATGGGTGTAGGTTTTGGCTACACATTGCTAGGCTATGACTCATGCTTGCGCGGCCTCAATAAGTTGGAAATTAACGCACAGCGCTTAAACGATGATTTAGACAATAGCTGGGAAGTGTTAGCAGAGCCTATCCAAACCGTGATGCGCCGTTATGGCATTGAAAACCCATACGAGCAGCTTAAAGAGCTTACACGCGGGAAAGGTGGCATTAACAAGGCATCTCTACATACGTTTGTGCAAACATTGGATATTCCAAGTGATGCAAAAGAAGGCCTGCTTAAACTGACTCCAGCTAACTATATCGGTATCGCTGTCGAACTGACGAAAAAGCAATAATGGCCGAAATCTTAATTCTTTACTATTCCCAAGGCGGTGCGGTGCGTGAAATGGCGCAACGCATTGCTAGGGGCGTAGAAAGTGTTAAAGACGTAAAAGCACGTGTGCGTACCGTGCCTAAAGTCTCAGCTGACTGTGAGGCAACAGCCTCTGACATTCCAGATGAAGGTGACCCTTATGCTGAACTTGCCGATTTAGAAGAATGTATTGGTTTAGCATTGGGTAGTCCAACGCGTTTCGGCAATATGGCGGCGCCAATGAAATACTTTTTAGATGGCACCTCAAGCTTATGGCTAAAAGGTGCGCTGGTTAACAAACCAGCCTGCGTGTTTACATCGAGCGGATCAATGCATGGTGGCAATGAAAGCACCCTGATAACGATGATGATTCCTCTTTTACACCATGGCATGACAATACTAGGGATCCCGTATAGCGAACCCACTTTAACAACAACCCAATCAGGCGGAACACCCTATGGTGCTAGCCACATTGGCGGTGCGATGGACGATAAGCCCATTACCGATGATGAAAAAAAACTATGCTTAGCGTTAGGTAAACGACTCGCCGAAAACGCATTAAAACTAAGCGTTTAATACAGAATATGAATCTTAATTTAGAAGCACAACAGTTTTTATTTGGCGCGCAAAAAGGCGTGCTCTCCACCCACTCAATTAAGTTTGAAGGTTACCCTTTTGGCTCTGTTACGCCCTATGTATTAAATCATCAAGGCATGCCTGTGATTCTGATTAGCAGCATTGCTGAGCATACTAAAAACATTATTCAAAATGCCAATGTTTCGTTAATGGTTTTTAATAATGAAGATGATTTGCAAGCCAACGCACGCCTCACCTTGCTCGCCAAAGCTGAACAAACAGATAAAGATAATGCTTTAATGCGTGCACGCTATTTACGTTATATGCCTCAGGCTGAATCCTACTTTAGTGCCCACGACTTTTCTTTTTACACCTTGCACATTACGCATGGACGTTATATTGCGGGCTTTGGCAAAATGGGCTGGATAGAAGGGGATGATTTCCAGATCCCGACCAATCCATTATTTACTGAAGAGTCCGCCATTCTTGACCATATGAATCAAGACCACGGTGAAAACTTAATCGCCTATTGCCAGCATTATCATCAAGTAGATGCACAGCAAGTTGAAATGGTTGGCATCGATAGCTTAGGCTTTGATGTGCGAACTGATCCCGCACAAATACTGCGGTTTAATTTTGAGCAAACCATCACTAATGCACAAGAGGCTAGAGCCGCCTTAGTTGCTATGGCAAAAACATGTCGCGCATAATTACACAACTGCACCTTGGCGCCTCAATTAGTTTGGTTGCATTAATTCTTTTATGTTTGGCTTGGGAAATTTTCCTTGCACCACTGCATGCAAATGGCTCCTTACTTTTTTTAAAAGCGTTGCCGTTGCTTGCGCCATTGTTTGGCATACTCAAAGGCAAACGATACACCTACCAATGGGCTAGCATGCTCATATTGCTCTACTTTACTGAGGGTGTCGTTAGAGCATGGTCTGACCGAGGCCTCTCTGCACAGCTAGCGATCATAGAAATTTTGCTAAGTGTTGTGTTTTTTGCCTGCACAATTTTTTACGCTCGGCATACGCGTAAAGCAGCCTTGTAATTTATAATAGCCATATGCGTATTTTAATTTCTAATGACGACGGCTATTTATCAACTGGCATCACCGTGCTTGCGGAACACCTTGCAAAGATTGCAGACATCATTGTGGTTGCCCCTGAACGCAACCGTAGCGGCGCCAGCAATTCACTCACGTTAGATAGACCTTTATCGGTTAAAGAAGCTAAAAATGGCTTCTTCTATGTCAACGGCACGCCAACCGACTGCGTTCATATTGCATTAACAGGGTTAATGGAAGAAATGCCTGATTTAGTGATTTCCGGGATTAATGATGGCGCGAACATGGGCGACGACACTATTTATAGTGGCACTGTTGCAGCAGCAATGGAGGGCTATTTATTAAGCATTCCTTCCATTGCACTCTCTATGTCGCAACATGATGCAACCCATTTTGAAACCGCAGCAAAAATAGCGGTAGAGTTAGTACAACATTACGTAAGCAACCATTATGAACCGCCAGTATTACTGAATGTGAACGTGCCAGACATCCCATACGACCAATTAAAAGGAAAAGTGGTTACGCGACTAGGAAAACGTCATAAGGCTGAACCGGTAATTCAACTCAAAACCCCTCGCGGGGAACAGGTTTATTGGGTTGGTGCTGCAGGACAGCCCCATGACGGTGGCGAAGGGACTGACTTTTACGCCGTCGCTAACGGCCAAGTTTCCATCACCCCTATCCATGCAGACTTAACGAAACATGAACAACTCCCTGCGCTTAAAAGCTGGCTAAAACTATAGAAACCCGACTCGAATAATCAATGGTATCAAGCATCTCAAGTAAAAAATCAGGCATAGGCATGACGTCAACACGCACACGTGACCGTATGTTGGCGCGTTTACGTGAACAAGGCATCAAAGATGAAGCCACGCTGTCGGCAATGGGCGAGATTCCTAGGCACATTTTTGTCGATGAAGCATTATCCATCCGCGCTTATGAGGATGTCTCGCTACCGATAGGCTTTGGTCAAACCATCTCTCAGCCCTATATTGTCGCGCGCATGACGGAAATACTACGCAACGGCACGCAGTTAAATAAAGTATTAGAAATTGGCACAGGTTGCGGCTATCAAACGGCTGTTTTATCACGCGTTGCACGCGAGGTCTTGTCATTAGAGCGCATTCGCCCACTCGTCATGAAAGCACGCGATAACTTACGTACACTAAAGTGTACCAATGTTAAGCTGGACCATGCTGATGGCAGCGAAGGGTTAGAGGACTACGCACCTTTTGACGGTATTATCGTCACTGCAGCTGCCAGCCACGTGCCTGAAGAACTACTCTCTCAACTCACAGAAGGTGGCAGAATGGTGATTCCTGTTGGTACAGACACGCAAACGCTATATTTGATAGAACGTTTGGGAAATGACTACAAACAAACAAAATTAGAAGCTGTCAAATTTGTCCCATTATTAGGTGGTTTAGGTTAATGAAACGTTTATTTTTAATCAGTATATTACTTACATTTATTGCAGGCTGTGCGAACAATCCGCCTGCACCTGTCGTTAACCGCTCTCCTCAAGAGAGCAAATCAACATCTAGCACTAGCACAAAACCTGCTGGAAATGATTGGCGGCCTAATAGCTACACGGTTAAAAGAGGCGATACCCTCTATAGCATTGGTTTAAACCATGGTTATGATTACCGTGAAATCGCTGCTGCCAATAATATTTACGAGCCTTTTACCATCAATATTGGTCAAAAAATAAGCTTTGCTAGCTTAAATAAAAGAGATCATATCAGTGAGCAGAATCCCGCAACATACAAAAATGAAGAAGGCGTCATTATATCTCCTGTCGATATCGATGTCGGCGTAGCCCCGACAACAACGGCGTCAGTCGTAATCCCTGTACTAACAAGCCCTAAAGCCGTGCGTGAGCCATATACCTTGGAAGCGCTCAACCGGAAAGCAGCTGTTAGCCAACCCACTAAACCCTCCACCGTTACGACACTGCCTACTACACCAAAAACAGAAGAGCCTGTTAAGACTGCACCCGCAGTTACTAGCAAATCCGGATGGTCTTGGCCTACACAAGGTAAAGTTATTGCAAGATTTAATGAATCAACCAATAAAGGTCTTGATATCGCGGGTAAAAAAGGACAAGCCATTAACGCTTCAGCAACAGGAAAAGTGATTTATGCTGGTTCAGATTTACGTGGTTATGGCAAACTAGTCATTATCAAACATAACAAAACATTCTTATCTGTATATGGCCATAACAGTAAAATACTCGTCAAAGAAGGGCAATCAGTAAAAGCTGGGCAAAAAATTGCTGAAATGGGTGACTCTGATACAAATCGGGTTAAACTACATTTTGAGATTCGTGAACGCGGCAAGTCTGTTRACCCGACAAAACACTTACCTCAACATTAACAACATAATCAAATACTGATGAAGGAGCTATAGTGGATCCAAACAAATACAAAAAGAATGCCGATATTCGACCAGACTCACTGTTACAAACATTAGCCTCCGTGGGTTCTATGGTGCTAATGCTTATCGGTATTTTAGGCATTGCCACAGAGTTCTTTAGAGAAGATAGCTGGATTGGAGACTTGTTTTCTTATTTGTTTAAATCGACTGGCACAATGTTGCTAATTCCACTTATTGCTTTTGTGCTGTGGCTACTCAACCGTTGGATATCTAGCCCTAACTCAGATAAAAAGAAAAAAAGTGGCAATCTACCAATGTATTTAATGATGGCTGCGGGCGCCTACTACGCTTTCAAATTTGTTGCGGGCTAAACATCCCGCGTACAAAAAAAGCCGCTAATGCGGCNTTTTTTAATGCACTGAAACACATGCATTATTTCTTTTTTCCGGCTTCGTCAGCATAGTATTGTTTCACTACTTTCATATCATACTCACGTGCCCATTTAATAATTTCATCTAATGCTGGCGCGCCAATCTCACCTTGTTGCGCATGTATACCGGCTTGCTCACGAACCACTAAAATGCCAGGGATTTTATCCACATCAAAATACTCACCAATCTCCGGGTCAGTCTCTGTATTCACCATGCCAAAAATAATGTCAGGGTTTTTTTCAGCCGCCGCCTCAAAAGTTGGTGTAAAAGCAACACAAGGGTCACACCATGGCGCCCAAAAATCAACAATCACAAAATCATTCTTTTCAATCGTGTCTTTAAAATTTTCTTTAGTCAGTGTTACAACCGCCATGAGGTATCCTAGTAAAAATCAGTTAAAACGTTATTTTATCAGATGATAGGTTGATCCCACACACCATTGTAAAAGAGCTCACCTAATGCCTTACGTTTTCTTGGCGCTNATTCACGCGACTTCAAGTCTTCAGGCAAGGTGTCTGCATCGCCTTCATATCCAACAGCAGTCATCGCCATCATTTGAAACTGCTCAGGCACATTACATAAAGCGCGTGCTTTTTCGCCATCAAARSMKYYCRTKWRSTKWGTMRCTMMGMCCAAGCTTGTTGCCTGCAAGCACAAACTAACTGCAGCCGCACCAGTATCATAACCTCCCCAACGATTATCTTTTTGGTTATGTTCAAACAAGGTGTCAGCACAAATCAAAACAAACACAGGTGCATTTTTCGCCCAAGCCTGATTACCCGGCACAATACAATCTAATGCTTTTTGCCATGCAGTAGCATCTTTATTTTTATCCCATACAATAAACCGCCAAGGTTCGGCCCCATAGCATGAAGGCGCCCAACGCGCAGCTTCTAACAGGCTAATAATTTGCTCTTGTGTTACTGGCTTACTAATATCGAATGCACGCGCACTCCTTCGGCTAGCAATCACGTCGTTAATGGCTGCTTGGGTAATGGCTAGTTTTTGCATAATTTAGGCTTTCATAAATGGGTAGTCAGTATAACCTTCTTCAGCACCGCCATAAAAGGTATTGCTATCCGCAGTATTCAGTGCCGCCTCCTTCTCAAACCGTTCCACCAAATCAGGGTTGGCTATAAACGGTACGCCATAAGCAATACAATCAGCATATCCGCTAGCAATTGCCGCATTTCCGCTCTTTTTATCATAGCTTAGGTTAGCCATATACTTTCCTTTGACTAGCTGACGTAAAGCCACAAAATCAAACAGGTCTGGCTCACCAGCCCCTGGTATCCCGCCCTCTACAACATGTAAGTATGCCAAATTAAATTGGTTTAGCGCATCTGCCACATAGTTAAATAACACTTGTGGTGCGCTATCTTTCATATCGTTAAATGGGTTAACGGGTGAAAGGCGCAGACCCGTCTTATCAGCCCCAATGACATTAATAACGGCACGCGTCACCTCCATGAGCAATCGTGCACGATTTTCTAAACCACCTCCGTAGTTGTCTGTGCGCTGATTGCTACCATCTCGTAAAAACTGATCGAGTAAATAACCGTTCGCGGCGTGGATTTCAACGCCGTCAAAACCTGCTGCCATTGCACATTTAGTCGCATGGACATAATCCTGCACAATAGCAGGCAACTCATCCGTATCTAATGCACGCGGTTCCACATAATCCTGTAACCCTTCATAGGTAAACGCTTGGCCTTCTGGCTTGATTGCGGAAGGAGCGACTGGCWAGCTATTATTTGGCAATAAACTTGGATGAGAAATCCGGCCAACATGCCATAATTGAAGCACAATTTTCCCGTTCTTAACATGGACTGCATCGGTTACTAATTTCCAGCCTGCAATTTGCGCATCATTATAAATACCAGGCAATGCAGGATAGCCATGCCCCATATCAGAGATGGGTGTCGCTTCTGTCACAATTAAACCCGCACTCGCGCGTTGTGCATAATAAGTGGCGTTTAAATCATGCGGCACACCACCATCACCTGCGCGGTTCCTAGTAAGTGGCGCCATCACGATTCTATTGTTCAATGCAATACTGCCTAAGCTTCCTTCAGAGAATAAGTCTACCGTCATCATCCACCCTTTAATTAACGTTAATCATTACTTTGTTTTAATACCTTCAATCAGCAAAGTGACTTCAATCTCATTGCCGACAGATGCTTTTGCTTTCTTCATCCATGTAAAACCAAAATCAGAAGCTTTAATCACTACATTTGCCTCAAACCCTGAACGCTGACCACCCCATGGATCTTTACCAAAACCTAGCACTTTAAAAGGAAATGTAATTTCTTTGGTCACGCCATGCAAAGTAAAATCACCCGTCATCATGCCTTCCGTTGCCGATATTACTTTTACTGACGTACTGACAAAATGTATTTCACCAAAATTCAGCACATCTAAGTAATCTGACTTTTTAATATGGTCATCCCGTTTTGCTAAACCAGTATTAATACTAGCCACATTAATTTTTGCCACGACACTAGCATTTTCTAGATGGTCCGCATCAACCTTAATCACCCCGGTTACATCAGTAAAACTGCCTGAGGTTTTAGAAACCACGTGTCGAATACTAAAGTTAGCAAAGCTATGTTTATTATCAATGTGATACGTTTCAGTTGCGGCGAATGCTGTGCTACTGAATAACAAAGCACTCATAATCGTTAATATTTGTTGTTTCATTTATATGTTTCCTTATTAAAAAAGATACGACACTAACCAGATCAAGAAAGTTGCTAAGCCTTCGGTGGATCAGACCACAAAAACATCAAGCCAAGGGCAAATCAAACCAAAGCAACTCGGCATCAGTGACTGCTAAAATTTCAAGCGTTGATTCATCAACAACCTTTGCAGCATCACCAGCACTTAATGCAACACCATTCAACACCACATCACCTTTTACTACCTGCAAATAGCCACAGCGTTTACAATCACTTTGCATGGCAAGGTTAGCGCCAGCATCTAACAAGCTGGCATAAATGCTCGCATCTTGATGAATCATGACAGAGCCATTTCCCCTATCTGGTGATACAACGAGACACCATCGGTTATTTTTTTGTTCTGGAGAAAAATACTTTTCTTCATAACTAGGCTGCAATCCATTTTCAGATGGTGAAATCCAGATTTGTARCAAATGAACCGGYTKATCWGTCGCCGCATTAAATTCGCTGTGTTTTACACCTGTTCCGGCAGTCATGCGCTGCACATCGCCCACACCAATCACCGAACCATTCCCCATGCTATCTTGGTGACGTAACTCTCCTGACAAAATATAGGTCACTATCTCCATATCACGATGTGGGTGCATGCCAAAACCAGTGCCGCCAGCAACCACATCCTCATTAATGACACGCAGCGCAGAATAGCTCATATGGTCGGCATCATAATATTCCGCAAATGAAAAAGAATGATAGCTATCTAACCAACCTTGGTTAGCATGTCCGCGTTCTTGAGATTTTCTAATCGTAATCATATATAATTATTCAGGATAGTTGAATCAATTAATACATGATATATATAAGAAAACCGCATTCATAGCAGACAATTTTGCTTAACTCATTCAATATTATTGAATAATTATGACTTTAAAAGTTTCCATAGAAGCATTAGAAGTAATTGATGCGATTGCTCGCAAGGGTAGTTTTGCCGCTGCCGCGGCATCGTTGTTTCGTGTCCCTTCTGCATTAACCTATACCGTCAAAAAACTAGAAGAAGATTTAGGCGTATTACTCTTTGACCGAAGCGGCCACCGTGCAAGCTTAACAAAAGCAGGCGCAGAGCTGATTAAAGAAGGTCGGCTTTTATTGGACGCAGCTCAAACGTTAGAATCTAGAGTAAAACGAGTGGCAACCGGCATAGAAACAGATCTCAGCATCGCTGTCATCGACTTATTTAATACCGCAGCCATATTTAAAATCATTGCAGAATTTTACGAACAAGATTTTGGCACCCGCATCAAGCTGACGCGCGAGGTGTTTGGCGGTGGTTGGGATGCGCTTGTCTCTGGCCGCGCAGATATTTCTGTTGGCGCGCCAGGTGATGCGCCAGCTGGTGGCGGGTATGCGACCAAGCTGTTAGGTCATATTGATTTCGTGTTTGCCGTTGCCCCCCACCACCCATTAGCCAAGCTAGCAGAACCATTGAGCAGCCAAGATATTATTCAACACCGCTCTGTTGCCGCGGCGGATAGCTCGCGCAACTTGCCTCCTCGCACAGCGGGCATACTGTCAGGGCAAGATGTATTGACTGTCGACAATATGGAAAGTAAAGTAAATGCGCAAATATTGGGCCTTGGTGTAGGCTACATCCCTAAATCACTTGCGCTTTACTACGCTGAAAAAGGAAAGTTAATCATCAAAGAAGTGGCTGAATTAAAAACCATTTCCCCCACTTACTTGGCTTGGTGTAATCACCAAGGTGGAGAAGTGGGCATCGCTCAACAATGGCTTTTAAAACGATTTGAACAACTCACATTAAGTGAGCTGATGCAGTCTGAATATGGATAAAAGAAAAGTTTAAACATTAATGAACCAAGCAAAGCGATCAGATACCGACTTTATGCAACAAGCCATTGCCCTCGCGCAACAGGCAGCAGAACAAGGCGAAGTGCCCGTAGGCGCCATTGTCGTTAAAAATGGCGAAGTGATTGGTCGAGGCAGCAACGCCCCCATCATTAACCATGACCCCAGTGCTCACGCTGAAATTATTGCCCTGCGTGATGCCGCAAAACACTTAGACAACTATCGCCTTGTCGATTGCACACTCTATGTCACTTTAGAGCCCTGTGTCATGTGTACTGGTGCGATTCAACACGCACGTATCGCTCGGCTGGTTTATGGCGCTAGCGACGCTAAAACGGGCGCTTGCGGCAGTGTGGTGGATTTAATGGCTGAAACTAAGCTAAACCATCATACAAAGGTTGAAGGAGGCATTATGGCTGAAACATGCGGCACGTTACTCAGTCAGTTTTTTAAGCAACGCCGCAACAAAAAAGCGTCTAAATAAACGCATATAACAATTAGTAAGCAACAAAAAACCCGCCGTAGCGGGTTTTTTTAATGAAGCAACGGTTAATCGTTGTTGCCCATCAATGCCATTAACAAATGCAATAAGTGGCTAAACATATTATGCAAACTAATATAAATGCTTAACGTTGCCATCACATAGTTTGTTTCGCCACCACGCACAATCTGGTTAATCTGGTACAAGATAAAGCCAGCCATTAGTAACACAACAATCGCTGAGATTGTTAATGAAAGCGCAGGCACTTGGAAGAAGAAGTTAGCTAAAATTGCTAACACCACCAATACAAAGCCAATGGTTAAGAACTTACCTAAAAAGCTAAAGTCACGTTTCGTATTAGAAGCTACTGCCGCTAATGTTAAGAACGAAGCTGCTGTACCGCCTGCGGCCAAACCAATGAGCTGTGGACCATTACTTAAGCTTAAAGCCATTTGCAAAATCGGGCCTAACAACATACCCATCATGAATGTAAAACCAAGCAACAACCAAACACCTAATGCATTGTTGCTGTTTTTGGCCACTAACCAACTCATGCCATAAACTGCAGCCATAATGCCGATAAAAGCGACCATTGGGCTCGCCGCAAACAACCATGAAAAATCGATGCTAATGCCGACCATCGCACCAAGAATGGTTGGAATCATGGTCATGCCTAGCAACGCATAAGTATTACGTAATACCTTATTACCTGCTGAAGAGACACTGGCGTCACGCCCTAAAACTTCAATATTATCTGCCATTACAAAATCCTTTTATAAAACTACCAAATGGTATTGCTACTAAGATAGCGACAATTGCTAAAAGTTTCAAGTAACAAATTGTGAATAATCGATTAATAGTACATTAAGCGAACAAGTCGCCTTCTGGCTGCCCCACTCTTGCCACACGCTTCACGGCCTCCGCAAACACCCCAGTTTTGTGCAATTGCGTTAAATTTTTCGGATGATGTGCGCCATGCATACGTGCCAATCTAACAATACTTTGCGCTGGCATTTTCCATTCCAACGTCTCTAGCAACTCATCTGCCAAATCAGGACGGTTACATAACAGAATCATATCGCAACCAGCATTGAGTGCCGCTAAGCTGCGTGTCGTCACGTCACCGCCAACTGTTGCACCCTCCATGCTGAGGTCATCACTAAAAATTACGCCATTAAAGCCTAAACGTTGCCGCAACACCTTTTGCAACCATCGTTCCGAAAATCCTGCTGGCTTGTCATCTACTTTAGGGTAAATCACATGTGCGGGCATAATGGCAGGCAACCCTTCATCAATCATTTGTCTAAATGGTTGCATATCATTTTGCGCAATTTGGTCAAACTCACGCTCGTCTACAGGAATACTCACATGCGAATCTGCTGTCACAAACCCATGCCCAGGAAAATGCTTTCCTACCGCAGCCATGCCGCCTTTTTTCAAGCCATCCATCAAGCTAAACGCCAACTCATTAATCGCACGCGGGTCTAAATGAAAAGCACGATCACCAATAACTAAGCTATCCCCGTAATCCATATCTAAAATAGGGGTAAAGCTAAAATCCACGCCATGTGCGCGTAATTCAGCCGCTAATACCCAACCAGCCTCTGTCGCCAAGGCGCGAGCTTGCTTCCGATCGCTATCCCAGATTTTCCCAAATTCCCGCATGGGAGGAATAGCAGTAAACCCATCTCTAAACCGCTGTACACGCCCACCTTCATGGTCTACTGCAATTAACAATGGTGGCTGACGCACTTGATGAATACTGATCGTCAGCGCTTTAAGTTGCTCACAATTTTTAAAATTACGGGCAAATAAAATAACACCACCCACCAGCGGGTGCTGTAAGCGGCGAACATCATCAACAGACAATTCCGTACCGACAACATCTAACATCACTGGACCTAAAGACATCAAAAACCCCTAATTAAAGCAGTAGTAACTGCGAAAAACCAACGAAGCCTACCCCTTTAAAATCAATTACTTTAAACTGCCAACAATATCAATTGTACCCACCATGCCGTGTGCTTCATGGCCTTTTTTATGGCAATAAAGCTTGAGGTTTTTACCTTTGGTCATCGGGAAAAAATACCATGCCACACTAACACCCGGCTTTAGCTCCATATCATGGATCGACCCATGAATTTCAGCAATCGTTTCCCCCTTGCTATCCATGACCTCCACTTTACGGGTGAAAACATGCGTTGCTAATGCGTCCGAAGTGAAATAGTGATCAACTGAACTTGGGTTAGTAATCACGAGCTTGTAGTAATTACCGCGTTTAAACGTCAAGTTGTTAGGAATAAACTGCATTTTTCCGTCTTGAGTACCGACACTCACTTTAACCTCAATCGCCTTGGGGCCATGTGGTTTTTTAGCATAAGCTAATGATGTCGCCAACATTAAAGATACGACAAACAATATAACTTTCTTCATGGTTTTCTTTGCAAAGTTGTGAAAAATAAAGAATAACATATTAGAAAACTGGCGAGTCAGCATCTGTTTTAAAGCTTTAATTAACTCACTCCGACCCCATTTTATTTTTTGGAAGTCCTTTTAGGCTCGCTATTGTAGCGTGACACTAGCTACCTAAAACATAAGAACTGGAGACATTGTTAAACTGATGCCTCCCATACTTTAGGCATCTTAGGTTTAAGCGCTAGATTTTCAAGTATTGCCAGCAGTGGTGTTTGGTTACTTACAAACACACTATCGCCGACTAGTTAAGCCCTCTAGCCGACAAGATATCACTTAAGGTTCTTTAACCCACGTGTATCAATCCCCTTCATCACTTCACGTTCTAAATGACGTTGCTCTGCACGCGCATTATGTTTTCTTTCTTCATCAAACGCTGCCGCTCTATATTCATCCGCACTTGTCTTTGCAATGACTCTTCTTCTGTTTCACATTGTCTAAACCCATCTGACCACCCTTGTGAATACTGTGCGTCTTTATTAAAACGCCTCACATCTTTTTTAAATTGGTCAAACATACTGCCACCTGCTTTTTTCCCACTATGGCATCCATCATCAAATCCATCTGCATACGCTAACGGATAACCTTGCTTAACCATACTTTCTTTTTGGCTCACACAGCCAGAAATAGCGAACAAACTTAATGCGATTGAAGCAACTAGTAGTTGACGAGTAATTTGCATATCGTATTCCTTATCTTGATTGTTTTTGTAAGTTGTTTTACATCAAAGGCGACACTAGGCCAATTGGCCTGTCATATTTATGATACACGCAAGCGATAAAGCGAGGTGACCTCCTTAGAACGTGCGAAGAACAAAGGGTCCTCTGTATTCTGAGATTTTTCATGRGTTGGTTTGACATCCATTTTCTCAACGATAGTTAATCCCGCATCTTGAATCCAACCTTGYAGYTCATCRCTGGAACGCAAGYCTAAATGCTCTGCAAAATCAGATAGAATTAGCCAAGCTTCACCTTTGATTGCTAGGTGATCTTTAACACCATTTAAAAAGCCTTTTAACATTTTACTATCGGGATCATATATTGCATGCTCAATGGCCGAATTCGCTTTAGCTGGCAACCACGGCGGGTTACAAACAATTAAATCGGCAAGGCCTGCACTTGTTGGCGGGAATAAATCTGCACCCAATATTTTCACCTGATCAGCAAAGCCTAGTTTTTGAATGTTATGTTTGGCACATACCAAAGCACGTGATGCTAACTCGGTCGCGATAATTTTCTTAACCCCGCGCTTCGCTAAGATAGCGGCTAGCACACCTGTGCCTGTGCCTATATCAAACGCTACGGATACATTTTCTAATGGTGCCGTATTCACCAATTCRACATATTCGCCGCGTACAGGCGAGTACACGCCATAACTTGGCGTAATCGTAGCACCAAGTTGCGGCACATCGACGCCTTTTTTATGCCATTCATAAGCACCGATTAAACCCAATATTTCACGCAAAGAAACCAAACGTTTTTTGTGACTGGTACTCTTACCATAAGCATGCTCGCAAGCGCCTGCGATATCTGGCGCACGGTTGTATGGCAATGTGTAATCGCCTGACAACTCAACCAGCAACATTCCCAAGGTGCGTGCACGTTCAATTTGGCTTTTGCGATACAWATGAAATTGATCTTTCGGACTTGGCGCAGTGTTCGTAGCCTCTTGCTTTTTACGCTTATTTTTTGCTTTAGGCTTTGTGCTACGATTATCGATTCGRCGCGAAATCGCTTGYGCCAWATGCTTCGCATTCTGAAAGTCTCCACGCCATAACAAGGCGGTTCCTTCGCATACTAATTTGTAGGCGGCATCCGCTTTAATTGTATCGTCAATCACTTGGATTTTTTTAGGTGCTGGATTATTCGCAACAGATTGCCAAATGGCTTCCATTGCTTTTTTATTTTCTTGCCAAGTGATGGTGGGTAGTTGAGTCAAAAGGGGTTCCTAGGATATTCAAATAAATTGTAGAGGGAAGTGACTTCGTTCATGAATGGAAAGTGACTAGGCGTTTCGTCGCAGGCAGTACTTTAGTACGGYAAGCCGAAACAAYAACGTCAGTTTTCATTCATGAGCGAAGTTGTGTCTAGTTTATCACGTAGGTAGTCCCCACCTAAGTTAATCGCCAATATCAAGCTCATTAAACTCATCCCGACTAACAATACATAATGCGGTGCGACTARCATATAACGCACTGCATCRCGCARCATCGCGCCCCAAGARGCCTCTGGCGCYTGAATGCCYARACCAAGAAAKGAAAGGCTRGCYTCMGCAATCATAATACTCGCCATRCTRTAGGTTGCCTCGACGAGCAATATAGAACCAAGCAATGGAAAAATGTGATGCTTCATAATRCGTAGWGGTTTCGCCCCTAGTGATTCTGCTGCGAGTACGTGCTGACGATTGCGTAAACTTAAGGTTTGTCCACGCGTGAGTCTGGCATAGCTTACCCACCCTGTTAAACATAGTGCAAACATCAAATTAAGGATGCCAGGCCCTAACACCGCGGCAAAAGCGATGGCTAATAAAATACCCGGGAAAGCTAAAAATATATCGGTAATTTGCATTAATACCTTATCTATCTTCCCACCATAAAAACCAGCGATTAATCCAACCGAAACGCCCACCAACATAGTCACAATTGTCACGACCACAGCCACAACAAATGAAACCTCAACGCCGCGTAATATACGCGCCAGAATATCGCGCCCCAAATCATCGGCACCAAACCAATATACAAAACTTGGGTTAGCTAGTACGCTGTTTAAATCCACTTCATTGCCATGCATACCAAATACCCGCCCCAAAATAACGGCGACCACCCAAAAGCCAAGAATGACGAGAGAAAATATTTTCATCTCAAYGATTCCTTCCCCATTTGAGGGGGAAGGCTAGGATGGGGGTTGCAATGCTGAGCAATTTCAGTAAGTACCGCATCCATTTCCTGCAGAACTTCATTATTCCAAAACCGTAAAACAGACCAACCATTTTTTTGTAAATAACTGCTACGTTCAGCGTCTTTTTGAATGTTCTCATTGTGTTGCCCTCCATCTAATTCAATGGCCAGTTTTAATTGCAAACAAGCAAAGTCTAAAATAAATGGCCCGCAAGGATGCTGCCTTCTAAAYGCKAAGCCTCTAACTTGCCGCATACGCAAGTGCTGCCAAAGCTTCTGTTCAGCATCTGTCATATCGCGCCGCAGTTGCCTCGAAAATTGCTTAATGATTGGTGAAACTCTATTCATCTTTTCAAATTTACTTTTTGGTTTCTCATTTKGTAYGGTTGCACCCCCAYCCTAGCCCTNCCCCTTCATGGGGAGGGAATAAAACAGCTTATTGATGTCGCATTCTTGGATCGACTATCCGATACACAACATCTGTCAGGAAGTTAATCACCACATAACTCAATGCCACGGCTAGTACACAAGCTTGCGTGACTGGGTAGTCGCGCTTTTCTATGCTTTCTACTAATAGGAGRCCAATACCATCCCAGCTAAAAATCATCTCGGTAATCACTGTACCAGCTAACAAGCTRCCCATTTGCAAACCAACAATGGTCACAATCGGTAATAAAGCGGCTCGYAGCGCATGACGAAAAATCACAACACGTTCACTTAAGCCTTTTGCACGTGCAGTACGTATAAAATCCTCATTGAGYACTTCTAACAGGCTAGTCCGTGTCATGCGGGTCAGAATGGCGCTTAAACCAAAGCCTAGCGTGAGCGCTGGCAGAATRATAGAGGTGGGTTCATCCATCCCGCTTACTGGCAACCACCCTAGCCAAACAGCAAACACCAACATGAGCATTGGGCCCAACCAAAACACAGGCATTGCGGATAGGCGCACGCTAACAATAGTGACAACAAGGTCTTGCCAGTGTCCGGCCTTAAGCGCAGCATACACACCAAGCGGCACCCCTATCGTGACACCAATCACCAACGACAATAAGGCCAGCTTAATGCTATTAGGGTAACGTGTTTTAAATAAATCGATAATGGGCGTTTTGGTATGAATCGACTGGCCTAAATCGCCACGCGCCAGCTTACTCAAATAAGTACCAAACTGTGTGATTAATGGCTGATTTAAACCTAGCTGCTCACGCAAGGCTTCACGGTCGGTAATACTAGYGGAATCACCTAGCATGACCTCAACAGGATCGCCTGGCACTAAATGAATCAGAAAAAAAGTCAGCACCAGCACGCCAAAAATGACGGTGAAGAAGCCGAATAACCTRCTAATCATTATTAATCTGTACAGTAGTGCCAACTGGCACTAAATCAAATAGTGCAATCATGTCGGCATTCCGCATGCGTACGCAACCATGAGAGTCGGCAATACCCATGTCAGTAGATTCTGGTGTGCCATGGATATAAATATAGCGCTGCATGGTATCGACATTACCTAAACGGTTCATGCCCATCTCTGTACCAGACAACCACATAATGCGTGTGAGTATCCAATCACGATTCGGAAATTCCGTCATGAGTTCAGGCGACCATATTTCACCTGTCGCTCTGCGTCCGACAAAAACAGCATTAGCAGGTGCGCCCCCACCTATTTTGGCACGCACGACATGTGCGCCAAGTGGTGTACATTCACTGCCTTTTTCACAACCAACACCATTGGCAGCGGTAGAAACAGGAAACTGCGCCAACAACTCACCATCACGGTCTAATACAGTAAGCGTTTGTTCTGAGATTGAAATATTAATGTTCATTTTCACAAGTATTTTATGTCACAATGCACAATATAACGAATAATAATTGAACCAAGCAACTTGTCAGACAGAATCACCATAGACACGATGCGCATTTCATGAATTGCTGAGACCCATACACGTCATGACTCAACATTATTTTCTTGTTTTTCTCGCATTATTATTAGTCCTGCTAAATGGCTTTTTTGTCGCCGCAGAATTTAGTTTRGTCAAACTTCGYAGCACGCGYGTGCGCACGATTGCAAAAAACCGTGGCTGGCGYGGTCGCCTCCTTGCCAAAGTCCACCTTGATTTAGACGCCTACCTTTCCGCCTGCCAACTCGGCATCACMTTGGCTTCGTTAGGCTTAGGTTGGATAGGTGAACCTGCCTTTGCGGCCATTTTAGAACCGTTYCTCGCCTAYGCAGGRGTAATGAACCCAACCATGGTGCACACGATTGCCTTTCTCTTTGCATTTTTCACCATTGCATACTTACACATCGTGTTAGGTGAGCTTGTCCCAAAAACCCTGGCCATCCGCACTGCTGAAAAAATTGGCTTATGGACAGCACCCTTGTTATACGGATTTTATTGGTTAATGTTTCCAGCCATCTGGATACTCAACMAAAGTGCAAACCTTGTGATMCGCACRTTTMACTTAAAYCCAAACGGACATCAAGATGTGCAATAYAACGCCGAAGAAATTAAAYTSATTTTACGYAGCTCTCGKCCCACGCARCAGTTCAGCATCGATGAGTGGCGCGTGCTAGCACAAGCGGTTGATTTTCGTGARTTRGACATTGCCGATTTAATGCAGCCTATTAATGAAATGATCAGCTTAAAAGATACAGATGGTTTTAGCACACATATGCGTACCATTAATACGCACCGCTACTCACGATACCCCTACAGACAAGAAGATGACAGCATTGCTGGCATCGTGCACGTAAAAGACATCTTACTGTCTTTAGGAAAAGATAAGCATTTTACTGATATTAAAAGCCTTGTTAGAGCGGTTGAAATCGTACGGCCTGATACCCCAGTGACCAACCTTTTTAGAAAACTAAAAAATGGAGCAACGCATTTTGCCATCGTGGCCTACGACAAAAACCCTCCCGTCGGGTTTCTGACGATAGATGATCTATTATCCGCACTCGTTGGGGATATTCGTGATGAATTTAGAAAATCCAACACCAAGTGGACAAAATTGGATGATGGCTCGCTATTAGGTAAAGGCACGTTATCTTTACACACACTTGAGCGCAGCATAGGCATCGATATTGAATCCGATGATGCCGATACAGTCGCAGGGCTTATCTTATGGAAACTGAAAGATTTACCGAAAAAAGGG
>NVTX01000019.1 GCA_002401735.1 Methylophilaceae bacterium
ATAAAGCCAAAGAAATGAAAGATGGCAAATGCGGTGAAGGTAAATGTGGTGCTGATAAAGCCAAAGAAATGAAAGATGGCAAATGCGGTGAAGGTAAATGTGGTGCTAATTAAGTTTTAATACTTAATACCCATTAATGTCTGTATTAGCTGACATACATGGCGTTGGTTTGGGGTTAAAGCGTGAGCTTATACCTCAAATTCAACGCCATTTTCAACAAAAAACCCCGGATGATTTAATTGGGAATATCGATTTTGTTGAAATAGCCCCTGAAAACTGGATAGGTTCAGGTGGAGAATACGCAGACCAGCTCGCATGGTTTGTTGAGCGATACCCCATTGCCTGCCATGGTCTCTGCTTATCACTAGGTGGGCCAGACCCACTCAATACCGAGTTTCTAAAGCAAGTAAAAGTGTTTCTTGCAGAAAACAAAATTCCGCTATATACCGAACACCTAAGCTACTGTAGCGATTTTTATCAGGGGAAACCTGGTTACTTATACGATTTACTGCCCATTCCATTTACGGAAGAAGCGGTGCACTACGTGGCAGACCGTATTAAACAAACACAAGATATTCTAGGCCAGCGCATTGCGGTAGAAAATGCTTCATTTTATTTAAAAGCGCCTATCGCCACCATGGATGARCTCACRTTTTTAAATGCCGTRCTSACCGAGGCCGAYTGCTGGCTGCACTTAGACATCAATAAYATCTACGTCAACAGCATTAACTTTGGTTTTGATCCACATGCCTTTTTAAAAGGCATCCCTGCCGAGCGGATTGTGTATAGCCACGTAGCAGGACATTACCAACAAACACCTGAATTACTGATAGATACCCATGGAGCCGACGTGATTGACCCTGTGTGGGCTTTATTGGCCGAAGCCTATGCACTATTTGGCAACTTCCCCACTCTACTAGAACGTGATAGCAACATTCCGCCATTACCTACACTAATAAAAGAAGTGGATAAAATTGCAGAGATGCAAGCTGCTGCGATAGATGTACAACAAATCACGGCAGTAAACCAAAAATTAACGGTCTCATGTTAGATTTCCAAAAATATCAACACGCATTTACCGCGCACATACGCGACCCTAAAAAAAATAAAAAACCAGACAATGTTAATGAAGAGCGCATGGCGGTGTATCGTGAAGGTGTCTATAACAATATCTTTGAATCCGCCTCAGTTTGCTTTCCTGTTTGCCAATCAACACTAGGTGAACAAGTTTGGGACGATACGGTAAGAAGGTTTGTTGCCAACCACCATGCAAGCTCCCCAATATTTAAAGAGATACCGCATGAACTCGTTAAATTTTTAGAAAATGATGCTGAAACGCCTGATTACATCAAACAACTCGCGCATTATGAATGGGTAGAGCTTGCGGTCAGCGCATTACAAACAAAAACACCAACACTAAGCCAAACCACAGATTTGATGGATGGAATGCCGGTGCTTGCGCCACACATGCTGTTGCAATATGCCTACCCTGTGCAGAAAATATCTACACAGTTCAAACCAGAACATATTGAGGACACGCATCTACTTGTCTTTAGAAACGCAACGTATAAAGTTAATTTTGTCGAACTTAACCCAATGACTTATGTACTGCTGCAAATGGTCAAAGAAGGTGTTTCTGGGAAGCAAGCACTTCTCGCACTGGCTGAACAAATTCAACACCCAGACCCTCAAGCCATCGTCAAGTTCGGTCGCGGCGTCCTGCAAGACCTAATGCAGCAGCAAGCGATTATGGGTAGTCACTAAAAACTAAAACGCTTAGTTGGATACCAAGTCTAGCTGAGGCTGTTCTGATTCAACCGTATCAAAACCACTCAAACTGATGCCTACTAACCTAACTGGCATCTTCCCAACTTCTGTACGTGTTAACAAGCTAGGGACCAATTGCTCTAACGCTGGAAAATTAAGTGTTTTCTCTGCTGTATAGGCACGCGTCACTTGTTTGAAATTAGCATACTTTACTTTTACAGTTAGCGTTTTAGCTTGTAATTTTTGCTTTTCAAGACTATTTAACACTTGCTTAGCTAACGCCATGATCTTATCGGTTAACACTTCAACAGATAAGATGTCTTCGGCAAACGTTGTCTCCTTGCCTAATGACTTTCGAATGCGCTGGCTGCGTACGGGACGCTCGTCTATGGCACGCGCGATGTTGTAATAGTACTGACCTGACTTGCCGAAATGACTAACCAACTCAACTAGCGTCTTTTGCCGCAAATCATTGCCTGTTTCAATGCCAATTTTTTTCATTTTAGTTTCAGTTGCAGGGCCAATGCCATGAAATTTTCCAATGGCTAGATCAGCAACAAAGGCGAGCCCCTGCTCTGGCTTAATGACATACAAGCCATTAGGTTTATCCATATCCGAAGCAATTTTTGCTAGAAACTTATTATAAGAAACCCCTGCTGAGGCATTGAGGTTTGTTTCTGCTAGGATTTCGGCTTTAATCGCCTGCGCAATGCGCGTTGCAGAACCATCAAATTCGGCAGTATATGTCACATCTAAATAAGCYTCATCTAGYGATAGCGGCTCMACYTGYGAWGCRTAATGCCAAAATATCTTACGGATTTGATTAGACACTTCGCGATAAGCTTCAAACCTTGGCGGCACAAAAATGGCCTGAGGACACAATCGATAAGCACGTGAACACGGCATGGCTGAGTGAATACCAAAYTTTCTCGCCTCATAACTACAGGCAGCCACCACCCCTCGACTGTTTGGCTGCCCACCAACGATAAGCGGCTTTCCTTTGTATTCAGGCTGGTCTCGTTGTTCAACAGATGCAAAAAAAGCATCCATATCGACATGAATTATTTTCCGTTGTTTTGCCATTTTATCGTATTTGGATGCATCACTTATTTTATCGGAATTTCACTTGTTATATGCAATATACAGTGAACCCGTTTGTTTGCACCAACTACCTATTCGTCAGCTAAAGCATTATGATGGTGCCTTTATCGCCTAAAATAATCTGCATGATCACAACAAGACTGACCAACTTCTTAGCACTTTTAATGCCAGGCATTCTTGTCGCGGCGACGGGTGTTGGTGCTGGGGATTTAGCCACCGCCAGCTTTACAGGTAGCCAACTAGGGTTAGCTATTTTATGGGCAGTCGTCGTGGGTGGCGTACTAAAGTTCACCCTAACTGAAGGCTTAGCGCGTTGGCAGTTAGTAACAGGAAAAACATTTCTTGAAGGGGTTGCGCAGCATTTTGGCCGATTAACTGGCTGGCTATTTTTACCTTACTTACTGTTATGGTCTTTTTTTGTTTCCACTGCATTGATGAGTGCTTGTGGCATTACGCTACATGCAATGTTGCCGCTTTTTGATGATGCAGAGAATGCCAAAATCTGGTTTGGTATTAGCGCTAGTCTCGTAGGCCTAGGACTCGTATTAACCGGTGGGTTTAAGCTGTTTGAAAGAATCATGGTGATTAGCATCGGCATCATGTTTGTGACAGTCGTTGTCACAGCCCTATTGCTTTGGCCGGGCACCGAGGCCGTACTATCCGGCTTGTTTATCCCCACTATTCCAGATGCACAAGGTGCTGGTGTTACTTGGACCGTCGCACTCATCGGTGGCGTTGGTGGCACACTCACTATCCTTTGTTATGGGTACTGGAATAAAGAAAAAGGCCGCACAAACATAAAAGACATTAATACTTGTCGTATTGATTTAACTGCTGGCTACTTGATGACCATCATCTTTGGTGTCGCCATGGTCATTATAGGCAGTACGATTGATATTGAAGGACAAGGTGCGGGCTTGCTCGTCACACTTGCAGACAGTCTAGAAAAACCGTTAGGGCCAACAGGGCGTTGGCTTTTTCTCATTGGTGCATTTAGTGCCATATTTAGTAGCTTGCTAGGTGTTTGGCAGGCTGTCCCATACTTGTTTGCAGATATGTGGCGATTGTTTTTTAAACAAACAACGCAACCGCTATCAAAAAATGTTGCGAGTACAGCCCCTTACCGGATTTACTTGTTTGCACTCGCAGTCATTCCCATGCTGGGATTATTGATGAGTTTTAGAGAGGCGCAAAAAATCTATGCAGTGATTGGGGCATTATTTGTTCCATTACTGGCAATTGCCTTATTAATACTAAATGGCAATCGTGCATGGGTAGGTAAATTTACTAACCGTTTACCCACCATTGGTGTGCTTCTAGCAGCACTGGCGTTCTTTGCTTGGATGGCTTGGCTGAAATGGGCGCCGATTTARCGCAATAAAAAACCAGCCTAAGCTGGTTTTTTGCCRYYGCKNCGTAAYTARTTAAACKGTGCTTCTGCTCGCTGGCTGGCCGCGTCTACAATGGCCTTCTTTTGTGTATTGCTCAAATCCCACCATCCTTGAATTTCATCAAGTGACCGATAGCACCCCATACAAAAACCACTCACATCATCCATTGCACAAACACTAATGCAAGGAGATTCAATCGCTAATTCTTCTGACATTGACACTCCTTATAGAACACTAGGTTAACTGGCCATGGCATTGCTTATATTTTTTGCCAGAGCCACATGGACATGGTTCATTACGCCCAACCTTTTGTCCTTCCCGCACGACGGGTTGCCCTGCCGCTGGATCCGCTGCTTCAGCATCGTTCGGCTCTCCATCATAGTCTGCGTGCTGATACTGTACATTTTCAACATCCTGTGGCGGCTCAACAGCATCAACATCGTCCTGTGTTCTTATTTGCACCAACATGGTCACTTTAGTCACTTCAGACTTAATGGTATTCAATAAACCTTCAAACAGTTCGAATGCTTCACGTTTGTATTCTTGCTTAGGGTTTTTCTGAGCATATGAGCGCAAATGAATGCCTTGGCGCAGATGGTCTAACGCAGATAAGTGATCACGCCAATGGTTATCTAAACTTTGCAACATCACTGAATGCTCAAATTGACGCATATTCTCAGCGCTAGCTAATACTTCCTTACTTGCATATGACTCATCTGCAGCTACCGCCACGCGTTCACGTAAGGTTTCTTCATGTAAATCAGGATCGTCTTCTAACCACTGTGCAATTGGTAATTGCAAACCGGTTTCTTCCTCGATACTTTTCTCAAGCGCTGGCACTTCCCACATTTCTTCAATACTGCCAGGTGGTATGTACGTAGAGATTAAATCAGACAAGACATCATGACGCATTGCAGCCACTGTTTCACCAATATCAGTCGTTTCTAGCAATTCATTACGTTGCTCATAAATCACTGTCCGTTGATCGTTCGACACATCGTCAAACTCTAGCAGTTGTTTACGAATGTCGAAATTACGGCCTTCAACTTTACGCTGTGCATTTTCAATCGCACGCGTCACCATTGCGTGTTCAATTGCCTCACCTTCAGGCATTTTTAAACGTTCCATAATCGCACCGACGCGATCACCAGAGAATATCCGTAATAATTGATCTTCTAAACACAGATAAAAACGGCTTGATCCTGGATCACCTTGACGACCAGAGCGTCCGCGTAACTGATTATCTACACGACGCGATTCGTGCCGCTCAGTACCAATAATATGCAAGCCCCCTGAAGCCAACACTTGTTCGTGTAGCTTGTCCCAGTTGGCTCTAATCTCAGCAACTTTGCTTTCTTTTTGAGCATCCGTTAATTTCTCATCCTGCTCTACCATAAGAATTTCTGGCTCAGGGTTGCCGCCTAACACGATATCAGTACCACGACCCGCCATGTTAGTCGCAATCGTAATCATGCTGGGCTGACCAGCCTGCGTAATAATATGCGCCTCACGCTCATGCTGCTTCGCATTTAGGACTTGATGGTCCAACTTAGCTTTCGTCAAGTTTTGTGARATGAGCTCAGAATTYTCAATTGAAGTGGTACCAACCAGCACAGGTTGYCCACGACTTTGGCAGTCTTTAATATCCTCAACGACCGCGTTATATTTCTCAGCAGGGGTGCGATACACTTTATCCATTGCATCACCTCGTCGCATTGGACGGTGCGTAGGAATAACGACTGTTTCTAAGCCGTAAATCTGATTAAACTCAAACGCTTCGGTATCAGCAGTCCCTGTCATGCCGCACAATTTATCGTACATGCGGAARWARTTTTGGAAGGTAATMGAAGCCARYGTYTGRTTYTCYKKYTGWANWSTCCACACCCTCTTTGGCTTCAACCGCTTGATGTAAGCCATCAGACCACCGTCGGCCTGGCATCATACGGCCAGAAAACTCATCCACAATAACAACTTCACCATCTCGCACCACATAGTGTTGGTCCAGATGGAATAGATGCTGCGCGCGCAAAGACGCATTTAAGTGGTGTACTAAAGAAATATTACCGGCTTCGTACAAACTTGAGCCTTCTGGCAAAAGTCCTGAGGCAACTAAAAACTCTTCCGCATGTTCGTGACCAAGCTCAGAAAAGTTAACTGACTGTGCTTTCTCGTCAACCCAAAAATCACCTTCGCCCTCTTCAGTCTCTTGCTTAACAAGTTTTTTGGCCATTTCGTTAATCTGCGTATACAAATCAACACTGCTTTCCGCCTGCCCAGAAATAATGAGCGGCGTCCGTGCTTCATCAATTAGAATCGAATCAACCTCATCCACCAATGCATAACTTAATGAGCGTTGGGTACGTTGCTCAATACTATGCACCATATTGTCACGTAAATAGTCAAAACCAAATTCATTATTCGTCCCATAAGTTATATCGGCGGCATAAGCCTCTTTTTTATCTTCCGGCTTCATTTGAGACAAATTAATGCCAACCGTTAAGCCTAAAAAGTTATATAACTTCGCCATCCACTCAGCATCACGTTTTGCCAAGTAGTCATTCACGGTAACCACATGCACACCTTTACCGGCTAGCGCGTTGAGATACACAGGCAATGTTGCCACCAAGGTTTTACCTTCACCAGTACGCATCTCAGCAATTTTGCCTGCATTAAGCACCATGCCACCAATCAATTGCACATCAAAATGACGCATCCCTAAAGCACGSACGCTACCTTCACGCACGACRGCAAAAGCCTCTGGYAGTAGCTGATCTAGCGTTTCACCATCACTGTAACGYTTCTTAAAYTCTTCCGTTTTTGCACGCAAGTCATCATCAGATAATGCCTGCAGTCCAGGCTCTAGTTCACCAATTGTTTTAGCAATTTGGGAGTAATTTTTGACCAGTCGATCATTACGAGTACCGACTATTTTTCTGAATAACTTGGATAACATGAAATGACACCGATTTTCCGAACGGGCGGAAACCTAAAAATTGGATTGGAATTTAGTTAAATTGGGGGTATTAATTTTTAATTCAATAGCATTCAAACACTACTTTATTTTTTATTGAGATACTTTCTGGGATCGAGCGGATGGCCGTTTAAGCGAATTTCATAGTGAAGATGCGGACCAGTAGAACGCCCTGTACTGCCAACAAGTGCAATAACCTGCCCCTTAACCACACGATCACCCGTTTTTACTAGCAATTTAGAAGCATGCGCGTAACGTGTTTCTAAGCCCGCACCGTGACTAAGTTTCACTAGATTACCATAAGCTGATAGCCTACCTGCTGCTGTGACAATGCCATCTGCCGCTGCTCTGATTGGCGTGCCTGATCTTGCTGTAAAATCCAAACCTTCATGAAAAGCTCTATTTCCCCGGAAAGGRTCAACACGCCAGCCGTAACTAGATGATTTATAAGCCGCAGAAATTGGCTTGCTGTTCGGCAACATATCTTTCAAAACACTGTGCTGTAGCACATCCGCTTCGACCGAACTCATATATTCATCACGGTTACCCACKGCAGAAACCAATTTAGCGATTGCCGCTTGCAARTCTAATTCGGTCATCGGCTTTGCTTCAACAAGCGGGCCACCAGTATTAGCCGATAACAAATCATCGACTGGCGTTAACTTAGCAACGGCTTGTTTTTTCTTTTTCGTGTCACTTCCACCAGCCAGTTTCACTAACCGTATATTCTGTGCATCCAAACGCATGATACGCGCTTGCAGTTCACCAATTTGCTTAGCATAAGCATCCAAATGCATTTGCGAGGAGCTGATAGATTTTGCTAGTTGAGCGGGCGACATCACTTCAACAACATTTTGCTTAATGCCACTTTTATCAACAAAAAAANNGAASGWMWNGYATKKYWGYTAWGGSRARSRWTYNCAAMMAMMAWKSSARNGAMAWRKWAAMMWNGAMAAASWYTTNGGYTTTRMCNTAYKGTTAGAAACTAAGATAATATTCATCGTATATTAATTCAATATTTTTAAAATCAAGCCAATGCGAAAAATTAACGCCCTGTTAAACACCAACAATAGTAAAACTAACAAGCAATTCAATATGTTGGTAGCGCAAGCCAATGCTCACCTTAATTTGCAACAGTTTTGGGAAGCCGCGGCGCCCAGAGCCATTAGCAAATTAAGCTCAGTTGGTAATATAAACAACGAAAAACTGACGGTTTATGCGCACAACAATAGTGTTGCCACAAAAATAAAGTTAACTAGCACTAGCTTGTTGACTCAATTACAGAATTTACAGAAAACCGACCCTTTTTATAAGCATTGTAAAGTTACTGGAATTAAGGTAAAAGTGCAAGTAAAATCTCAACAAAAGCTCGCAAGTGTCGAACCACGCACATTATCTCGTGGTGCAGCTACCACACTCAGAAAGCTTGCTGCTGATCTTGGCGATACAACACTCGCCGATAAACTCAACAAACTAGCCGACAATTCCTAATGTTAGCCAACTCCACATCACACAATATAAACATAATAAACCCCCACAGAATATCACATAACCATATGATTTAATTTGGTTTTATTTAATATTGGCTTTGCAAATCCGGGGTGTTGTCCCATTTCAATATTAGTGCCATAATGGCCCAGCTGTTACAAATGGTTTACATTTTATGCGGCGGCTTTAGCACCATCAAGTTACAAATAATTATAGTTTAGATGCATTAAAAATTAGGAGAAGTTATGCCAGTCGTAATAATGATCGCCATAGCTGCCGCAGTTTTAGCAGTGCTATATGGTTTAGTAATGAGTAAGTGGATTTCAAATTTGCCTGCAGGCAATGCACGAATGCAGGAAATTGCAGGCGCGATTCAACAAGGGGCTGCTGCTTATCTGGCGCGCCAATATAAGGCAATCGCTATTGTCGGTGTGGTACTTGCTATTGCAATTGCATTTTTATTAGGAACAACCACCGCCATTGGATTTGTGCTCGGCGCAGTTTTATCTGGCGCATGTGGTTTTATCGGCATGAATGTTTCAGTCAAAGCCAATGTCCGTACAGCACAAGCTGCTTTCAAAGGTATTGTGCCAGCGTTTGATATTGCATTTAAAGGCGGTGCCATTACTGGCATGTTAGTCGTTGGTTTGGGTCTATTTGGCGTCGCTGGCTTTTACTGGTTCATCGGTGCAGAAAATGCTGAAAGCCTTGACCCATTGATTGGCCTAGCTTTTGGTGCCTCACTTATTTCTATTTTCGCCCGTTTAGGCGGCGGCATCTTCACCAAAGGTGCGGATGTTGGTGCTGACTTAGTTGGCAAAGTAGAAGCAGGTATTCCTGAAGATGACCCACGCAACCCAGCAGTGATTGCCGATAATGTCGGTGACAATGTCGGTGACTGTGCTGGCATGGCGGCCGATTTGTTTGAGACTTATGCAGTAACGCTCATTGCCACCATGATATTAGGTCATCTGGTCATCACTAGCGCTGGCAACAATGGCGTTCTTTACCCATTAGCGTTAGGT
Organism: Methylophilaceae bacterium; assembly: GCA_002401735.1. GTDB lineage: Bacteria > Pseudomonadota > Gammaproteobacteria > Burkholderiales > Methylophilaceae. Next base: position 9,744 of record NVTX01000019.1, read on the forward strand.
GCCGTTTCTATCGTCGCCTCGATTATTGGCTGCTTCTTTGTGAAAGCAACCCCTAGCATGAAAAATGTCATGCCAGCGCTGTACAAAGGATTAGCCGTTGCTGGTACATTATCTCTGATTGCATTTTACTTTGTTACCAACAAAATGTTCCCAGACGGCGTTGTCATCAATAGCACTTTAATCTCGGCAAACGCACTGTTCGGCTCTTGTGCTATCGGCCTAGGCCTCACTGGTGCATTGGTGTTAATTACTGAATATTACACAGGCACTGAATATGCACCAGTCAAGCATATTGCACAGGCATCGACCACTGGTCACGGCACCAATGTGATTGCTGGCATTGGCGTTTCAATGAAGTCGACTGCATGGCCTGTACTTTCAATATGTTTGGCTATTTGGGCTTCATTCCAATTAGGCGGCTTATACGGCATTGCCATTGCCGCAACATCCATGTTGAGCATGGCTGGTATTGTTGTCGCATTAGATGCTTATGGCCCGATTACTGACAACGCAGGTGGCATTGCAGAAATGGCAGAATTACCCAGTGAAGTACGTGATGTCACCGACCCACTAGATGCGGTTGGCAACACAACGAAAGCGGTTACCAAAGGTTATGCCATTGGCTCTGCTGGACTAGCCGCATTAGTATTATTTGCCGACTACACACACAAACTAGAAGAAGCAGGCATTGTTGCCACATTTGATTTAAGTGATCCAATGGTGATTATCGGCTTATTTATCGGCGGTTTAATTCCATTCTTGTTTGCCGCCATGGCAATGGAGGCAGTTGGTCGCGCCGCAGGTTCAGTGGTAATAGAAGTCCGCCGCCAATTTAAAGAAATTAAAGGCTTAATGGAAGGCACTGCCAAACCTGATTACAGCAAAGCAGTTGATATGCTAACAACAGCCGCCATTAAAGAAATGATGCTACCTTCATTACTGCCTATTATTGTGCCGATTGCCGTTGGCCTATTATTAGGCCCGGTCGCATTAGGTGGTTTACTCATGGGCACAATTGTGACAGGTTTATTTGTCGCTATTTCAATGTGTACAGGCGGTGGCGCTTGGGATAATGCCAAGAAATACATTGAAGATGGCAACCATGGTGGTAAAGGTTCTGAAGCCCATAAAGCAGCAGTAACTGGCGATACTGTCGGTGACCCTTACAAAGACACTGCCGGCCCAGCTATTAACCCACTGATTAAAATTATTAATATTGTGGCGTTATTAATTGTGCCTTTATTAAGCTAAGGTAACAATTAAGCTTTAAATTAAACCAGCGCTTGTCGCTGGTTTTTTTATTCTTCTTTGGTAAAGTTTTGCTTTACACTAAATAACCGTTGATATCGACATGTCGAATAGGATGCCACTTTGAAACATACAGAAACACACCGCTCTAAGCATACAAACTGGCTACGTGCAGCCGTGTTGGGTGCAAACGACGGCATTGTCTCCACCGCTAGCCTCATCATTGGTGTGGCGGCAGCAAATGCCAATCACTCCGTTGTTTTGCTTACCGGCATTGCAGGTCTGATTGCCGGCGCGATGTCGATGGCTGCGGGAGAGTATGTCTCTGTTAGTGCACAAGCTGATATTGAATCTGCCGATTTAGCGCGTGAACGTGTAGAACTAGAAACTGATGAAGAGAGCGAACTCAACGAACTGACCAATATCTACATTAGCCGTGGTTTAACACCTGATTTAGCTCACCAAGTGGCGATACAGTTAACCCAACATGATGCCTTGGCAGCACATGCCCGTGATGAATTAGGCATTACTGATATTAGCAGCGCAAAACCACTGCTAGCAGCATTCACTTCGGCTGCCGCATTTTCGATAGGCGCATTGCTGCCTTTATTGGCCATAATACTTTCCTCAACGGAACAAACCATTCCCACAGTGGCTATCATCTCTTTATGCTCACTCGCGCTATTAGGTGGGCTTGCTGCCAAAGCCGGTGGTGCCAATCTATTCACTGGCATGACTAGGGTGATGTTCTGGGGTGTTTTAGCGATGGTCGCAACAGCCATCACAGGCAGCCTATTTGGCGTCATGATTAATTAAATATTTAAATAACAAAAAAGCGCGGTAAACCGCGCTTTTTTAACCGTCCAACCTTTAGAAGGCTGGTTTTACTTTTGCAGTGTTATAGCGCTCAACACCATCCATAATTTCTTTATGGGCTGCGTCAATATCTTCCCAGCCAAGAATCTTAACCCATTTCCCTTTGTCTAAATCTTTGTAATGCTCAAAAAAGTGAGCAATCATTTCTAAACGCCAAGGTGAAACATCTTTATAGGTTTTTTGAAACGCATAAAGCGGACAAACTTTCTCAATCGGCACTGCCAACACTTTGGCATCGTCACCTGCTTCATCTTGCATGTTCAACATGCCCAACGGACGACAACGCACAACAACACCTGGCAGCAACGGCACTGGTGTCACCACTAAAACATCAACAGGATCTCCATCACCACCTAATGTGTGCGGGATATAACCATAATTACATGGATATTGCATGGATGTCCCCATAAATCGGTCTACAAAAAGGGAGCCACTATCTTTATCCACTTCATACTTAACAGGGTCGCCGTTAGCAGGAATTTCAATAATTACATTAAAGTCATTGGGTAGGTCGTTACCTGAAGGTACTAAATTGAGTGACATTACATTGTTTCCGTGTTTTATGAGGTCGGAATTATAACAAGGGCTTGTAACAAAAGCATTACCCGTAAAACTAATTTACATTGTTTCGGCAATACTCAACCACCGCTCTAGGTGTCAGTTTCAATGCAAAATAAATAAGCAGAGGAACGATCACGACATCATCTAGCTGACCAAGCACTGGAATGAAATCAGGAATCAAATCAAATGGTAATAACAAGTACCCTATTGCCAGCCCAAAAAGAAACTTAGCCATTCTAGGGGTATCAGGGTGTTTATAAATCAGCCGGTACAATTCAAACTCTTTCTTAATCCGCTTCGCAAGATTTCTTAGCTGATTGAACATAGGGTTTGTTAACTAGCTAAAGACTGCCCAGTTAATTTCTTGTAGAMCTCTAAATATTTTTCACTCGTTATTTTTGCAATATCTGCCGGCAATGCAGGTGCAGGGGGCGACTTGTCCCACCCAGCATTTTCTAACCAGTCCCGCACAAACTGCTTATCATAACTAGGAGGATTACTACCAACCTTATAGCTCTCTAACGGCCAAAACCGTGATGAATCTGGTGTTAACACTTCATCCATCACATGCAGCACGCCTTGTTCATCCAAGCCAAATTCAAACTTGGTATCGGCAATAATAATGCCTTTAGTCAGCGCATATTCTGCTGCTTGAGAATATAATTCAATCGCCACTTTAGCCACTTGCGCGGTCATGTCTTTACCGATGAGCGCTTCTACTTGTGCAACGCTGATATTTTCATCATGCTCGCCAATTTCAGCTTTACTTGATGGCGTAAATAAAGGTTCTGGCAGTTTATCGGCCAATTGCAAACCTGTTGGCAATTGGATTTCACATACTGTCCCCTTGGCTTGATATTCTTTCCAACCACTACCCACTAAATACCCACGTACAATTGCTTCCACAGGCAAAGGCTTTAGCTTTTTCACCACGACGGCACGGCTTCCTAGCTGGGCTTTTTCTGCAGCCTCTTTTACCACCGAGTTAGGGTCTATCCCTGTTAGGTGGTTGGGAACAATATGCTTTAGCTTTTCAAACCAGAAGTTTGCCATCTGCGTCAGCATGGCGCCTTTATTCTCAATTCCCGTAGGTAGAATGACATCAAAAGCAGACAGTCGGTCTGTACTGACTAGCAACATATTTTCATCGTCAATTGCGTAAATATCGCGCACTTTTCCTTGATGAATGCGCGTTAAGCTTTGAAGCGAAGTTTCCAATAAGGGTGAAGCCATGTAAATTAACCAAAATAAATAATAGCTTATTATAAATTGTTGCGCCCCATGCCGCTATTGATTTAACACCCAGAGATATAGCACTGCTGCGCTATAGATTGCTATAGATTTTTTTGTGAAACAGCCTTATACTTTACTCAAATAGAAATCATTCTTATTTGCATTCATTTTACGGGCCGTTAAATGCACGAGTGGGAAAAAACAATGCGGGAAGCAAGAAAAGCGTTTGATGGCAAAGCCTACAAAATAGCCATTAAACTGAATCATCAAGCGCTAGAAATTGCGCAGYTTCATTTTGTTGCCAACCTTAAAAAAGACACTGAAAAAGCAGTTACAGCAGTCATGGTCAGTTACTTCAGCTTAGCTGATGCTTATCTTGAAATTAGAGACTACGATAGTGCGTCTCAAATGTATCAAAAGAGTTTGAATTTCATTCAACTAATTAATCAAGATGCACAAAAAACGAATGCATTGGAAGCCGCCATTTACCATGCAACAACCAAGCTAAATGTAGAGTGGTGTCTATTTACGAAACATCATCTCCCTGAAGCAAACAGGGTTAACAATGTGTTATCAAGTGATTTTCAATTAAGTTTGACCACACTCATAACATCGAATTCAATCACCCATTAACAAAATAACCAACGGAGGAACGACATGTTACGCAATATTTTTTTTATGTTCATCGCACTATTTACCAGCGCAAGCTATGCCCACCCAGGGCATGACCATGGCCACTGGCTAAGCAACACTGTGCACTTATCATTAGGATTAGCGGTAGTTGGCATCATCGCTGTGGGCATTTTTATGATTCGCCGTAAAAAACAATTGTCACAGAAAGGGAAATAATCATGATTCATTCAATATTAACCRCATGGGACAAAAAAAGTGCTTTTACAACAGCTTCTGCACATTGCGATATCCCGTGCAAAATATACGACCCTAGTTCAGCACAAATTTGTGCGTTAACAATCATCCGCATGATAGATCTTATTGAAGAAATCAATAGAAAAGAGTCTTTAACAACCGCTGATTATGCGCAGCTTATTCGCCTAACAGGTGAAAAAGAATCACATGGCGTTAAATTAAAAGAAGACATTCGCGTGATTTGGGGCGACTACTTCAAGCAAACACAAATTGAGAAGTTTCCTAATATACATAGTCTAGTGCACAACATCATGATGCAAGCATCAAAAAGTAAACAAGGCCTTGACCGTGAAAATGGCTTGAAATTATTAACGCTTATGAATGAATTCGCTAGTATTTTCTGGGAAACAAAAGGCGTACCTACTATGACGGCAACGTGTCCATACCCACCAAGCCTACCTGTTGTGTATCCCAAATTAGAAAGTGTTTAATTAGTGATTCGCATCATCAAAGTACAAGGCGAGAGTATGCTGCCAGAACTGGCTAACGGCGACTTTGTCATTGTTAGCCGTTTTTTCTGGGCGCTTAACCAAGGGGATTTAGTGATTGCCGAACACGCTAAATATCAACGCATTATCAAGCGCATTACACAATGTTCCAAAACAAAAGGGTTCTTGCTCTCAGGTACTAATAAAGCAAGTGTTTCTACCGCAGATATGGGCTGGATTTCTCCCCAGAAAATTTTCGGCAAGGTGTTACTAACAATAAAACGTTAACAACGTAGTGATTAAGCGCGCGACTCTAAAATTTCAACCGCTGGCAATACTTTACCTTCTAGAAATTCCAAGAAAGCCCCGCCCGCAGTAGAGATATAACTCACTTGATCATAAATGCCATACTTTTGAATCGCTGCAATCGTATCGCCACCACCAGCTAGCGTAAAGGCTTTGGTCTCCGCAATCGCTTTGGCAATCGCTTTGGTCCCTTCACCAAACTGATCAAACTCAAACACACCCACAGGGCCATTCCAAACGACCGTACCTGCTTTCATAATAATATCGGCTAACACTTGAGCAGACTCAGGACCAATATCAAAAATCATGTCATCAGGGGCAACTTCTGATGATTTTTTAAGCACAGCCGGTTCGTTTACATCAAATTGCTTACCGCAAACCACATCCGTTGCAATCGGCACTGCCGCACCACGTTTACTCATTTTTTCTATCAATGCATTAGCCATCGGAACCAAATCATTTTCACACAATGRTTTCCCTACTTCGGCACCCGATGCTTTTAAGAATGTATTCGCTATGCCGCCACCAACCACCATCTGATCGACCGTTTCCGATAAACTTTCTAACACTGTCAGCTTGGTAGATACCTTGCTCCCACCGACAATAGCGACCATTGGGCGTGCGGGGCTTAATAACGCTTGTGTAAGCGCCTCTAATTCATTTGCTAACAAAATGCCGGCACATGCAACAGGCGCATACTTTGCAATCCCATGTGTGCTGGCTTGTGCTCGGTGCGCGGTACCAAAGGCATCCATCACAAACACATCGCATAGTGCTGCATATTTTTTCGCTAGTGCATCATCATTTTTCTTTTCACCAACGTTGAAGCGGCAATTTTCTAACAATATCAACTGGCCATCTTCCGTGGTCATACTCCCCGCAGGGGCCTCTTCACTAAGCCAGTTTTTCACTAAGCGCACTGGCTTGCCTAGTTTCTCAGACATGACATCTGCCACTGGCTGCAAAGAATTCTCTTCGGAGTAAACACCCTCTTCAGGACGACCCAAATGTGAAGTGACCATGACTTTTGCGCCTGCTTTTAATGCAAATTCAATCGTTGGCATTGAAGCCGTAATCCGTGCATCCGATGTTACTTTGCCATCAGCCACCGGCACATTTAAATCTGCACGAATAAACACGCGTTTGCCACGCAAATCTAAATCAGTCATTTTGATAAACTTCATGGTCTTTCCTAACTTTCTGGGKTTTTGTGCGARACACAGAGGTGCATATCAACATTCMCCCTGCGTCACACTCTCTGCTAATTATTATTTTGAGATGTACTGAACTAGACGAATAAGGTTGCAGGTATAACCATACTCATTATCGTACCAACCAACTATTTTCACAAAAGTGCTGTCTAACATAATGCCTGCATCTGCATCAAAAATACCACCTTCTGGTTGACCACGAAAATCTGTTGAGACGACCTTYTCATCCGTATAACCAAGCGCACCTTTTAATTCACCTTGTGCTGCTTTTTTCATGGCCGCACAAATTGCTTCATATGTGGTTTCCGTCTCAAGTTCAACCGTCAAATCCACAACAGAAACATCAGCAGAAGGGATTCGCATCGCCATCCCGGTTAACTTCTTATTCAGTTCAGGAATGACTTTTCCGACCGCTTTAGCTGCGCCAGTACTCGATGGAATAATGTTTTCAAAAACACCACGGCCACCACGCCAATCTTTCTTACTGGTACCATCTACCGTTTTTTGAGAAGCTGTTGCTGCATGAATCGTCGTCATTAAACCGCGCTTAATACCGAAGCTATCTTGCAGTACTTTTGCTAGCGGGGCTAATGCATTTGTTGTACAAGAGGCTGCTGAAACAATCGCTTGCCCGTTATATTCTTTATGATTGACGCCATATACATACATCGGCGTGTCATCTTTTCCTGGCGCTGATTGCACAACCTTTTTAGCACCGCTATCAATATGTACTTGGCAAGTTTCCTGCGTTAGAAATACACCTGTCGATTCAACGACAACATCCACGCCAGCTGCTGACCAGTCAATTTTTGACGGATCGCGCTCAGCAGTAATTTGAATTTGCTTACCATTAACAACAAACTTTCCGTCGTCGGTATTTACATCCGCATTGAAACGGCCATGCACCGAGTCGTATTTCAACATATAGCCCATATAAGGCATATCATATGAACAGTTGATTGCGACCACTTCAATATCACTAAACTCTGCTTCTATCACAGCCGCGCGTAATACCATGCGACCAATTCGACCGAACCCATTAATGCCTATACGAATCGCCATACATCTCCTTAAGAACTACTGTTTTTAACTAACCATCAGTTTAACAAAATAAAAGGGCCTCATACAGAGGCCCTTTTGAGTCATGCTATATTAAACCAAGCACTTTATAATCAAATTAACGATTAAAGTACTGATTTAACGGTTGCAACAACATTTTGGCTCCGGCCGTAAACTTAACATCGACCTGCTAGCAGGTCGAGTTAGCCTACACCGAAACTTCGTCAACGTTATAGGATGCTTTTTACTGTGTTGACTACGTTTTCAACAGTGAAGCCGAAATGTTTCATAACGTCGCCACCAGGTGCTGACTCACCGAATGTATCGATACCAACAACAGCACCTTCTAAACCAACATACTTACGCCAGAAATCTGGGTGAGCAGCTTCAACAGCAACGCGTTTAACACCAGGTGTTAACACGCTATCTTTATAAGCCTGGTCTTGACGGTCAAATACGTTAGTAGATGGCATTGAAACCACGCGTACTTTAGTACCTGCTTTTGTTAGCTCTTCAGCAGCTTGCACCACTAAACCAAGCTCAGAACCGTTAGCAATTAAAATCACATCCGCATTCACAGCATCAGAGAACACATAGCCACCTTGGCGTACTGATGCAAAGTCTTTTGCATCATGCTTAACACCAGGCACACCTTGACGACTTAACACCAGGCTTGTTGGACCATCTTTACGCTCTGCAGCAGCAACCCAAGCGATTGTCGCTTCAGTTGAATCAGCAGGACGCCATACATCCATGTTAGGGATRTAACGTAAGCCAGAAGTGTTTTCTACTGGTTGATGGGTAGGACCATCTTCACCTTGACCGATAGAGTCATGTGTTAGCACATAAACAACGCGTAGACCCATTAATGCAGCCATATGCATACCGTTTTTCATGTAATCAGAGAACATATGGAATGTACCGCCGTATGGTAAGAAACCACCGTGTAATGCCATACCGTTCATGATTGCAGCCATGCCAAACTCACGTACACCGTATGAGATGTAGTTACCAGGCTCTTTACCACTAACATGTTTGAAGCTAGCAGTCGCTGTTAAGTTAGACCCAGTTAAGTCAGCAGAACCGCCTAGGAACTCAGGAAGAAGCGGCGCTAGTGCTGTAATCGCATTTTGCGAAGCCTTACGTGTGGCTATTTTTTCAGCTTTTTCATTGGTTTCAGCAATAATTGGAATGCCTAGGTTCGCAGCTTGATGCTCTTGGGCAAAGCCTAAAAACTGCTCTTTAGTAATTAAAAAATCATTAA
>NVTX01000020.1 GCA_002401735.1 Methylophilaceae bacterium
AAAAGCGATGCCGATTACGCTATCTGGCGGAGAACAGCAACGTTTAGCTATCGCGCGAGCTGTTGTGTCTAGGCCTTCTATTCTCATTGCCGACGAACCGACAGGCAATCTAGATAAAAACTTTGCGGATGACATTCTTAAGTTGTTTAGCGCGTTCCAACAAGTTGGTGTGACGGTGATTATCGCCACCCATGATGCATTAGGCACGGCTGACCAACAAAACAAGGTCTTACATTTAGATCATGGAGAACTCACGCCTACAAAGGAAACGGCATGAGTATTTGGCTAACACAGCAGGCGCAAGCGTTAAGGCTTGTCCTCTCTCGCTTTAGAAGCAATCTGTACAGCACGCTGTTTATCTCGCTTGCTATTGCCGTTAGTCTTGCCTTGCCTGTCATTATGTATCTTGTGCTTGATAGCTTTAGTGAACTTGCTAGCGCTATAAAGAATGAGTCACAGATTAATATTTTCTTAGAACAGGATATAGATGCCACCACGCGTAATAGCATTCATAACACTTTAGCCAGTCATTCTGGGGTAAAAAGCTTCAACTTTGTTTCAAAAAAAGAAGCCTTGGCACAGTTATCTAGTGATAACGCTAATATTCTAGCTGGGCTTAAAGAGAACCCACTACCAGATGCCTTTTTTATTGAGCCCACTGCATTAGATAACGATGCTATCGATACGTTAAAAAACCAATTGAGCAACATGGATGGTGTCGAAGCAGTTCACATAGACAATGCTTGGCTAAAACGACTTAATTATTTATTAATTTTAGGGCAAAAAGCAATGTTCATTTTAGCCTTATTATTAGGCTTTGCTTTGTTTGCCGTGATTGGAAACACGATTCGGATGCAAATATTAACGCAACATGAAGAAATTGAAGTYAGCCAGCTGATTGGYGCGACGAAAAGCTTTATTCGACGACCTTTTTTATATGCTGGCGCTGCTTATGGCCTTTTGGGTGGSGTATTAGCATTACTCATCACGAGTAGCGTYATGATGATATTCAATCTATCAATATCGGCWTTRGCAGCAGAATATCAGACTAGCTTTAGCTTAAGCCTRCCAAATGCRAACGTCTGCCTCGCCACCTGCYTCACCGCYATCACCATTGGATTRYTKTCCGCTTACCTAGCGGCATCAAGATCTTTATTCAAATCGATTAATTAAGCRCTTATTGCAACTTTCTTCAAAATTAGCACTCTCATACTATGAGTGCTAAAATAGCCTTAACTTTGAAAAGGAGTATGACTATAACTGCTTTAACWATACCTTCRATTTCGTCTCTTGATAGCTATGATCAATATATGCGTACGATCAAAACATTCCCCATACTTACGGCTGAGGAAGAACGTGAGTACGCGACGCAACTAAAAGAYTTTAATGATTTAGATGCCGCCCAAAARTTGATTGTGTCRCATTTACGCCTAGTYGCKAGCATTGCGCGTGGTTATAAAGGTTATGGTTTACCTCAAAATGATTTAATCCAAGAAGGCAACATTGGGCTAATGAAAGCGGTTAAACGGTTTGATCCTACTCGCGGCGTAAGACTCGTTTCTTTTGCCATGCACTGGATTAAAGCAGAAATTCATGAATACGTTATTCGYAACTGGCGCTTAGTYAAAACAGCAACMACRAAAGCWCARCGTAAATTATTCTTTAATTTGCGYAGTATGAAAAAGAAAATCGGGACGCTTAACCCWGACGAAGTGGATCATATTGCGACTAAATTAAATGTGAAGCCAAAAGAAGTCATGGAAATGGAATACCGCTTAAATGGTCAAGAAATTTCTTTAGACTTACAAGTCGATGCCGATGGAGAAGAGTCATTCAATCCGATTGCTTATCTAGAAGCAGACACACCAGAACCATCCGATTTTCTAGAAGCTGAGCAAAACGAAAGACTACAATCTGCCTCTTTAAACAGCGCATTAGACAGCCTAGATGATCGAAGYAGACGTATATTAAAAGCGCGMTGGTTAAGTGAAAAGAAGAACAGCACACTACATGACTTAGCCGGAGAATTTGGGGTTTCTGCAGAACGCATCCGCCAAATTGAACAAAAAGCCATGCAAAATGTTAAAAAGATGATGCTGGCATCTAGCTAGAACACTCGCTAATAAAAAAATAGCCGCTTTAAGCGGCTATTTTTATTTCTACGGTTTAGCTTTACCTACATTGGGCTTTTATGCCGCTTCAACTGCTTCCGTCTTTTCGAACGCTAACGCATTACTCATATGTTGCCTCAATATCTGAAGATCATCCATTTGTCCACGAATGCTTTTCTCGATATTTTCAAGCTCCAAAATACGATCTTCCAACGTATCGGTTGCTTTATAAATACGCTTAATACTTTCCAAACGACGGCGCAATTGTAATTGATGCTCCCGTACTTGCGATTCCATTGGAGAAATCACCGCTTTAAGCCAATTCTCAACATCACGGTTAGCCACTTCGTATACGTGCACAACGCGGCTGGCCAAGGTCTCAAAGAATTTAGTCGTAAGCGTCATTTTCTCATTAACAATCATATTAAAAGCCGTATTAAACTGCTCTCTATATGCGCGCTCTAATTTTGCCAGTTCTTTTTGATATCGTAATGTAGAAAAAGCAGGTGGTTCTGTTTTACGTAAACCATGCTCTTTAGAAAACTTGTCATACATCACATCCATCATTTTCTTGATTTCATCAATTTGCTCATCAGAAGAAACCAAACGACTTTTCAGCTCTTCAAAGAAGTCATCCATTGCATCGCGCATGGTTTTTGTAAACTTCGCAGAAATCATTGCTTCTCTTGTGTTGTGCACTTTCAGCTTCAATGCTTCCATACCAAGTAAGGTGAATAGCTTATTCGTTTGTTGTGAAAACACACTACGTAACGCTTGGAAACGCTGTAAGCCTTTTTCAAAGTTTTCTTTATCCTGCTTCACTTTGTTCATCATGTGCTCAACAACATCTTCGTTTTTACCGCGCAGGCCACGAAGCTCTTCAAGCTGATCAATCACGCCCGACACACGAGACTCCAGAATCATGTTGGAATTGCCAATCAAATCCTCAATTTCATTCTTCGTATTGTCATGCACAATTTCTTTTTTAGACGGTATAAGCTCATCAGAAAGCGCCTTCTCAAGCTCTAACAGTCGGCTTTGTTTTACCAACGCATCGTCACCATTAATTTTGCCTAATAACCCTTTTTGAGCTGATGTAGGGAAAATGTGACCTTCATCCAAGCTGAGCAACTCAGCCGTTGTTCTCACTTGCTTCGCAATTTCTGCTTCAATTTCTTCTTCAGTCTTAAGATCATCCCATAAGCCATCAATTTTGTTGAGCACAGCCATGCGGCCTTTTTGCTTCCAGCGTGTGCCGCTAATATATTGACGCCACACATCAATTTCAGATTTTGTCACGCCAGTATCTGCTGCCAAGATAAATAACACCGCATGTGCATTTGGTAACATGTTCAAAGTTAATTCTGGCTCGGTACCAATCGCATTTAAGCCTGGCGTATCTAAAATCACCAAGCCTTGCTCTAATAATGGGTGTGGGAAGTTGATCACCGCATAACGCCAGCAAGGAATATCGATAGAACCATCTTTATTCAAGCTCAGCTCATCATCACTGCTGTTTGGATCAAACAATCCATATTTCTCAGCTTCTTCTACGGTGACTTTTTTTGTTTGACTGACCTGCTCAAATGCCTTCGACATGCTTTCGTTGGASTSWWYRYYKWWSWYRAWGAMMRTSNACTCKTNNNCKGGNNGTAWYNCYWGWAYYCKRWWKWCRTKRMNGTSTRGNCGCWSRYRTWKSMRTAKKMAGTAATTGTAATGCGGTAGGTTTTGTTGGATCATATAACAACTCAGTGGGGCACATGGTCGTACGGCCCGCACTAGATGGGAGTAAACGTTGCCCATAGCCAGCAAAGAAAATAGCGTTAATGAGCTCTGATTTTCCGCGCGAAAACTCAGCAACAAAAGCAACGTTCAGCTTATCTTCACGTAAGCGCTCTAATAAGTTGGTAATACGCTGATCAATCTGCGCATCATTCAACTCCTGTTCATTCAACCAGCTGCGATAATCACATATGCTATCTACAAGTGCTTTTCTCCACTCAGAATAACCTGCAAGCTGGACTGCTAAATCGGTATCTGCCATTCGTTTTTATCCCCAAAATTGGCTGCTTTTTGACTAAGTGTACTCTAGCATGAACAAAGGAAAATTCAACTAAATCAGATACATTTATAACTAAAATAACCTAAATTCTGACAAAAGGTGACTTTTGTACGACAAACGGCAATTGAAAACAATATATCGCGATAATACMRGTGAACTTAATGCCGCTTAGTAATGTTCTGCTATCATTCTAATTTAGATAAAACTTTACGGTAAAATACACATGAGCGGTCTAGATGCCAACACACCGAAGCCTATCGATATCAAGTTACAYCAAGCTTCTAAGCTGCTTGAGGTCAAATTCGATAACAATACAGAATGYAAACTTTCATGTGAGTTTTTACGTGTTTATTCACCCTCGGCAGAAGTAAGAGGCCATGGTGCMGGRCAGGAAGTTTTACAAGTCGGCAAAGAAGATGTGAACATCTCTGGTATTGAGCCTGTGGGTAACTAYGCSATYAAATTAATMTTCACAGAYGGRCATGATACRGGTTTATATTCATGGGATTAYTTGTAYTAYTTAGCYGAAAGCTATGAAGCCCTTTGGCTAGAATACATCGGGAAGTTAGACGCGGCAGGACACAAAAGGAAATAGCATGAGCGATAAAGAAACACATTTTGGTTTCCAATCCGTCAAAGAAAATGAAAAACAGAAAAAAGTAGGCGAAGTATTCCATTCTGTTGCACAAAAATACGACATCATGAATGATGTTATGTCTGTCGGCATGCACCGCGTATGGAAACGCTTTGCAATCAACACGAGCGGCGTCAAGCGTGGTGACCGTGTTTTAGATATTGCTGGCGGTAGTGGCGACCTATCCAAATTGTTTAGCAAAAAAGTCGGCGCAACAGGTCAAGTCATCCTAACCGATATTAACGCCTCTATGCTATCCGTTGGTCGCGACAATATGATTGATGCTGGCGTTAACGTTCCTGCTACCCAATGTAATGCAGAGTTTCTACCCTTCCAAGATAATGCATTTGATTGCGTCATCGTCGCATTTGGCTTGCGCAACATGACTCACAAAGAAAATGCACTGAAAGAAATGCAACGGGTCCTTAAAGTGGGTGGCCGATTACTCGTGCTTGAATTCTCAAAAGTATGGGATCCTCTAAGCAAAGCTTATGATGCTTATTCATTTAAATTTTTGCCGTTTATGGGTAAGTTAATTGCCAATGATGCAACGAGCTACGAATATTTAGCTGAGTCCATTCGTATGCATCCTAACCAAGAAACACTAAAAAAGATGATGGAAGATGCGGGCTTAAGCAAAGTTGATTACTATAACTTGAGTGCCGGTATCGTTGCCTTACATAAGGGATACAAGCTTTAATGGTTAATCTTCATTCATGATGTTCAAAACACTAGCTGCACAGTTTTTACAGCACATCACGCACCAAAACAACTGGTCGCGCAAGCACCTCATCGCATTTGCAGGCAAAGTCGTGCAATTTAACATTGTCTTTATTCAAACCAACTTAATTATTTTAGAAGATGGCAGTCTAGGTATTGCGACTGACAATGCAACGGCTGATGCCTMTATTCACATTCCACCAAGCTTAGCACTACGCCTGCTGGCCAAAGACGAATCTGCTAAATTGCAGATAAAGGTTGATGGTGACACCCATTTAGCTGCCGAAATTGGTAAAATTTTGCAACACATGCGCTGGGATTTTGAAGAAGATTTAAGCAAAGTGATTGGCGATATTCCTGCTAACAAAGCTGCGTCCTTTAGCCGAAAGTTTTTAAAATCCACAAAAAAACAGTCTATCAATTTAGCAGAAATGTTAGTCGAATTTTGGCAAGAAGAAAACCCCATACTGGCAAAAAAATGGCGAGTTGAAAAATTCAATACGGATGTCGATACGCTACGTAGCGATACCGCCASACTAGAAAAGAGACTAGCGAAACTTGTGCAAAACAGTCAAGAAAGTAACACAATATAACCATGCATTATTTTCGTTTAATTTATATTATTTGGGTTGTCCTATGGTTCCGTCTTGATGACTTTATTAGTCAAGATTCCGGGTTCCAGCCRCTTCAACTTCTAATCAATATCTGTTTTTTTTGGCGCAGCAGAAAGTTAGCGAGAGGTGCTCGCTTACGATTAGCCCTAGAAAAACTTGGCCCTATCTTTGTTAAATTCGGGCAAGTACTCTCTACGCGCCGCGACCTATTACCAGAAGATGTTGCTAACGAGCTCGCCAAGCTACAAGACCAAGTRCCGCCAATTGAGTACGCTGAAATTGAAAAGACCATAACAGAAGCGTTTAATCAACCACTCGACGCTATTTACTCGCAATTTGAACACGAATGCGTAGCAAGTGCATCAGYAGCACAGGTTCATTTTGCGCGATTAAACAACGGGGAAGAGGTTGCTGTAAAAGTATTAAGGCCTGGTATTAGAAAAGTAATTGGACAGGACTTATCCATCTTAAAATCATTGGCAGGCTTAGTCCAAGCCMTCTCTAGCGAAGGGAGACGCTTAAAGCCACTAGAAATTATTGAGGAGTTTGCGCGGCATACCCGACACGAACTGGATTTAACATTAGAAGCGGCAAACTGTAGCCAGCTTGCRCGCAACTTCAGTGACAAACGCCTCTTAATCCCAGAGGTACATTGGGATTATTGTCGGCAATCCGTCATGACGATGGAACGTATGCATGGCACCCCTATCCGCGACACGAAAACATTRATTGCCAAAGGSATAGAYATCTCCCAGCTTGCGCATGAYGGCGTRGAAATATTTTTTACGCAGGTGTTTCGTGATGGATTTTTTCATGCAGACATGCATCCAGGCAATATACAAGTGGCGGATGATGGCCGTTATATTGCATTARATTTTGGCATTATGGGTAATTTAAGCGATGCTGATAAATATTACCTTGCACGCAATTTTTTAGCTTTCTTCAATCGAGACTATCGCGATGTAGCACAAGCACATATCGATTCAGGCTGGGTGCCTAAAGACRCCAATAGAGATGAATTGGAAATAGCCATACGCGCTATTTGTGAGCCTATCTTTAATAAGCCACTCAAAGACATTTCGTTTGGTAGGACATTACTCAGCTTATTTCAAATGTCTAGACGTTTTGGTGTCGTAATACAACCTCAGCTCATCATGCTGCAAAAAACATTATTGAATATTGAGGGGCTTGGTCGAGATTTAGATGAAAATATCGATCTATGGCAAACAGCCAGACCATTTTTAAAACGCTGGATGAGCGAACAGCTGGGCTTACGTAAAATTGTAAAATCTCTCAAGAAAGAACTGCCGTTTATATTAAAAACAGCACCTGAGATGCCACGCTTAATCCATCAGTTTCTCAGTCAACAAACCAATTCAGACGATCAGTCACCACTCAATGCCGCCATAGACAAACTCATCCAAGTGCAGCAACAGCAAGTTAATTGGCAAAAAAGAGTCACGTTAACGCTCATTACGGTTGTCTTACTGCAAGTGGCTTTTGTCTTATTAACGATTTTTATTTAGGCAACTCAAACCCATTGATTGGTTAAATTTCAATTCAGGGAATTCAGAAAACATGACCATACTGGCGTACAACATTTGTATGTAAGTACCTGACTATGTTACATTAGTAGGTTATTAAATCCCTGAGAAGCATGAAGTGGAAGAAAAAAAACAGCATGTCCTAACTGAGAAAATCAGACTGCTTTATATAAACAGTCTGGTTCCCGCTATTTTAAGCGGGTTTGCTGCACTTTTTTTAGTCGCCGCTTTATGGCGTAGCGCGGATCATAATTCTCTTATCGTATGGCTCTCAGTTACAATCRCTTTAGCCATTGTTCGYGTCTCAYTAATACTGCGTTTTAAACAGYTAAAACCGGTTGGYAAAGAAATCTTGAAATGGGAAAAACCTTTCTCAATCTCTCTTTTTGCCGTATTCATTACTTGGAGTATTGGCGTACTCATGGTGACACCTAGAGACAACCTCTCGTCGATCTTCATCGTAAGTGTTTTTTCGATCGGCCTAGCGGCGGCGGCCATTTCTTGGTACGGGCACATCCGCTATGTGCAGGTTGGCACCATCTGTTTAGCGTTAATTCCAATCATCACCGTATTGCTCACCCATGGTGAACCAGAAACATTATGGGTCGGTACAGCTGCCTGCTTTATGTTTTTGTCATGCATCTCGACAAGCCATATCTTTCAAAAAACACTCAACGGCAACTTAGAACTTGCTTATGATTTAGAGCTGTCACGCAAAAATGCTGAAATAATGGCGCGCACGGATGTGCTGACTGGTTYAAACAACCGCCGTGCTTTTTTTGATACCGCGCCACAATTGTTAAGTAACTGTCATAAGAGAGACTTGCCTGCAAGCATTGTGATGTTTGATCTAGATTATTTCAAAAAAATTAATGATGAATTCGGTCATGCAGGTGGTGATGCTGCATTGCAACACGTGACAAAACTATTAAAAAGCAAGCTTAGAAAGTCTGATCTTTGTTGCCGATTCGGTGGGGAAGAGTTTGCCATTTTACTCCCTAATACCAGCCTAGAAGAAGCTGGTATTGCCGCTGAAAAGCTTAGAGAATTAATTGCTTCGAGCCCAGTGACATTCTCTCGCAAGCTTATTGCGATTACGGCTAGCTTTGGGGTTGCAGATGCTGGAGATAGCATCGATGAAATACTCAACGACGCTGACCATGCCATGTATAGTGCTAAAAACGGTGGCCGTAACCTTGTCGCGCTTTCCACAGTGAAAACGGCTAAGAATAAGAAAAACCTTAAATCCAACAAATCGACAAAAGTAAGAGAATCCTTGTAGCGTCAGCTAGCGTTGTTTACTGTTGGCAGTGCTCACAATAGAAAGTCGAACGCTGCCCTAATTTTATATTTTTAATGCRGGATTCACATTTTTTACATGMTTGACCTGTCCGCCCGTAAACAAAATAGGACTGTTGGAAATACCCTGATTGACCATTAACGGCAGTAAAGTCTCGCAAACTACTTCCACCCGCTTTTAAAGCATCCCCTAACGTCAATTTAATTTCTAGCGCTAACTTTTCACACTGAACCAAAGTAAGCTTATTAGTAGAAAGCTGCGGATTGATGCCCGCTCTAAAAAGCGCCTCATTGGCATARATATTACYGACTCCAACAACTAAGTTTGCATCCATGATCGTGTTTTTAATGGCTGCTGAGCGTGTACGCGTGTGTTGGTATAGATACTGGCCACTAAATTCTTTTTCCAGCGGCTCAGGGCCAAGCTTGCACAATAAGGCATGTTCTTCAGGCTTCTTACCTCCCCATAAGACCGCACCAAACCGTCGCGGATCGGTTAACCGCAATACCTGTTGGTTCTGAAACTGAATATCAAAATGATCATGCTTCTCTGGTGGGTAATCTCTGTCTAACAGGCTAATATGGCCAGACATGCCAAGGTGAATCAGCACTGTACCATTCTCAAATTCAGCAAGAATGTATTTTGCCCTGCGCTTTAGACCTAATAATTTTTGATTTGCTAAGGTACTTGGAAGATGATCAGGAATGGGCCATCGCATGGATGCATTCCGTATCACAACGCGACTAACCGTTTGGTTGATTAACGGCAACAAGCCTTGTCGCGTGATCTCAACCTCAGGTAACTCTGGCATGTAATGCCTTTATTCTAAATGAAGCGGCGGGTTTAGCATCGTAAAACCCACATCGTTACTAAAGTGGTAAGTCAGTCCCTCATCGGGTCGCGCTAGCACTAACTCAGGTGATTCCATTAGCTTGTCAAAATGGATGCGCTTGCCATTTTTTAGCTTCACTTCAAACGAAGGATAAGTGACTTTGCGGTCAGGCGTATATAGCTTTACTGATTTAGCTGGGTTTTGCTTCCAGCTAAATTCTAACCACTCATTCAGTTCATCTTGCGTCGGCTTTGCTKSWGGCMGRTYMGNTYGTNNACTTACCGGCTTCAACATCAACGTTCAAGCCTACTTCTTCCCACTGTTCCAAATGCGAGTAGTCAAACCCTGCAATTTGTTTCATTTCGCTAGGGGCTAAAATACTCTTATCCACCATCTCAATTGCTTGCGTAGAAGCGGCTTCAGAGTAGCCGGAGCTCAATAGGAACACATCATTTTTATAAGCAACATACTGTTCATCCGTGACTGAGTTGTAAGTGCCATAAACAAAATGCTCATCACCATTCTCAGTCGTGAGAATTAATCTAACCAATGGATTATCCAAACCAAATTTAGCTAAATCTGTTGATGGCAGTTTATTTTCGCTGGTTGCTGCAATGATTGACAAAATATATTGCACAGAAAGCTGATCTGCACGCTGTTTATATGGTGCTTTCATTTCCCAATAACCATCTATTTTTTCAAAAATAACGGGGGCTTTTGCAGGGAACTCAGCTTTAACAGCTGTAATGCCAGCTAGTTTTAATTGAGAAACTTCGTATTTAGTATTCCCTTCAACCACGACTTTTGGTCTCAAATACAGGAAAGAAACGAGGCCGCCAACTAAGAGCAGCATCAGTAAATTAAGTATCCATCTTTTTTTCATTGTCTATCTTCTTCAATCACACGTAAGCGCACGTTAAACTTTTCTACGTCGCCACCAAAACCAAAAACCAGCGGCTAAAAATCCCAATGGAATAATAAACTGGAACCCATGGAACACCGTCCAAGCAATTACACGGCCGATGGCAGTATCTGGAATCGTCACATTAGCATCTTTAAGGGGCATTGGCTGTATGGTAATTAATTCGTCATCCCCCACCAACCAATTAATAATGTTGATACCAAAATCGAGATTGCCGCCATTGGTTATAAATGTATTTGATAAGAAGTTGGCATTGCCCATCACGACAACACGTTGTCCTTTTTTACCATAGGTGCGCTCGAGTGCAACGCCAATATTAATCGGCCCACGTTTATCTTTTTCTGCATCAAAGGAAACCTTTTTATTTTTAACACCAACCTCTACCTTGTCAGATTCTAACCAGCCATTAGGCGCCACGTCGACCAAGCGACCAACTTTCCAACCCAACTCATAAGATGCTTTTGCATCAACTTCACGTGCTTCTGGGAACAAGGTACGTAATTGGAAATTACGTGTAATGGCATGGTCTCCGTAGGCACTAGCAAAGGCAACTTTAGGATCAGCACCATATCGCGCAGCAGACATATCCACTGCCACACCAGATGAAACGCTGATGCCCAAATATTCCGCAACGATTTCTAAGCCATGAAAATCATTATCATCTAATAACCAAAGCACATTACCACCAGATTCAATGTAAGCTTTAATTTTGATCGCCTCAATTTCACTCACATCCACTTGCGGACTAGCAATCACCAACATCGCACCATTACTAGGCACTGCTTGCGCGATTGTTAAATCAGGGTTAGCAAACTTAAAGCCTTTAGTCTCTAACTGCTTCCCGAACTCACCTAAATCATGATTTTTAATTCCCTGCATATGRCGYTCACCATGCCCATCCAGAAACATCACTGGCTTAGTATTGGTRCGAGATAATCGCACTAACAGATTRGTCATGTCCTGYTCAACAATCGGCGGRAAGATATGCTCRGTGCGCTTGTTATATTCAACAATCACTTCACCATCTTGTTTAATGTTAGCGTCTTGCGCGAGTTTAGGTTCTTCAGTTGGATTAATAAACGTTAACGTGATGTCTTCTTTCGCACGCTGATATCGCGCGATAAAATCCAACATACCTTTGCGGAAGTTATCGCCACGACTTGGATCATCATTGGTTGCAAATACAGTAATATTCACTGGATCCTTCATTTGTTCAAGGATTTCCACACTGCCCTGCGTCAGAATATTGCGATTCGCCTGCGTGATGTCTTTCGCATAGCGATATTCATAACTTAGGTAGCCCAAAATAATAATAAGCGATAAAAACAGGACGACGAAAAACCAACTCTGCGCCAATATTTGAAGTTTTAAACTGCGATTCATTTTCATACTAAAACCTGACTAGCCTCTTAAACGGTCTGCGTCTAAGCGACGAATCGTTAAAATTAAAAAAGTAAGAATAAATAAAACAAAATAAGCAATATCTGCTGTATCGATCAAACCACCTGCGAATGATTGAAAATGCTTCATAAACGAAAGTTGTGCCATCGTACTGCTTGGATCACCAGCAAAGAAACGATCCAGAATCATTAACACAAATAGTGCGATAAAACTCAAAATAGCCGCCACAACAGGTTGTGCAGTTAAGCTGGAAAAATATAAACCTAAAGCAGAAAAGCTAGCCAACAGTAAAAACAGGCCGAATGAATTGGCAAGAATGTAGCCGAAATCAATGTCTGCCCAAATATTCAGCGTAGCAAGCATTACGCCGATATAAACAATCAATATACTTAAGAAAGTAACCAGCCCTAAAAACTTACCTAAAACAATTTCACTAATGGATATTGGCGCACTAAGTAAGAAAGGCAACGTCTGGTTGCGTCTTTCTTCAGAAATAAGACGCATGGAGAGCAAAGGCACTGCAAACAGCATGATAAAAGAAGCCAGACCATATACAGTTTGACCCACAAACTGTGTCACCCCTGTGCGTTCCGCCGGTCTAATTGCACCGGACATTACTTCGAAATAATTGTTAACGCCATTAAGGTAGTAGGTGCCAAAAGCAAACATTAGCAACGCCAAAATAACCCATCCCAGCGGGGATGCAAACATACTCTTTAGTTCTTTTCTTGCAACACTTATTATCATTCTAAAACCCCTCTAAAACCTAGTATTAAACAGCGGCAGATTCTTCTTCGGCTTGCGCGCCCGTTTGATTGGTTAGCTGCACAAATACATCTTCTAAACTTGTTTGATCTGGTGCAATTTGATACAAACCCCAACCGTTTCTTACTGCCGCTTTCACTATGGCTTCCTGTGGTTCAACGCCCTCTTCGACACGAATCTGCATCATATTGTTTTCAATCAGTTCTGCTCCCGCAACGCCTTTAATTTTTATGACGGCATCAAGCTCAGGCACCTTATTAAACCCAACTAAAAGCTTATTCCCCATACGCTGGCGTTTAAGCACTTCAATATCACCATTAAATACWAGTTTTCCATTATCAATAATTTGCACAYGRTCGCAAACAATCTCAACCTCAGGCAGGATATGTGTAGAAACGATGACACTATGCTCCCGCCCAATTTCTTTAATCAATGTCCGAATATCACGAATTTGAATCGGATCCAACCCAACGGTTGGCTCATCTAAAATCACTACCATGGGATTGTGAATAATGGCTTGCGCAATACCAACACGTTGTTGATAACCATTAGATAGATTCTCAATCAAACGCTTACTCATGTGACCTAAGCCGCAACGCTCTTTCGCAATCTCTACGGCTTTCTTAATGTTTTTTCCACTCACATTATGTAAGCGTGCCGCAATGGTTAAATACTCATCTACTGTGAACTCTTTATAAAGAGGACGCACTTCTGGCAAATACCCAATCAGTGCTTTCGCCTCTTTAGGGTTTTCTATCATATCCACGCCACAAATCTTCACACTACCTAGACTTGGCGCTAAATTACCCGTCAACATCCGCATGGTCGTCGACTTCCCTGCACCATTAGGCCCTAAAAAGCCTAATACCTGTCCTTTTTTGAGATTAAAACTGACATCGCTTACGGCAGCCCGCCCGCCAAAAAGCCGGGTAAGCTCAATTGCTTCAACTGTAAAATCACTCATTATTCTAATTACGCTTCTTAAAAATCTCATCGCATATGAAACTAAACCGCTGGAAAAGTTTCATGCAAAAAGTTATAGTACGGTTAATGGGCACCTAATTTTAAGGCTAATTACTTAACAACCCTTAATTATGGATGAACTTGTGCAAACTGTCACGGACTAAACTAGACTTTGCCATTATGTGCTGGATGTTAACCAAATATGATAAAAATTAAAAATCTATTCTTAATCGCCTTGCTTAGCGTTATTGGCATAAGCAACACGCATGCTAACGACAGCGTCACCCCTGAAATCACAACGACCAACGCAGAGTTTGTATACAAATACTTACTGGCTGAAATCGCAGGTCAGCGCGGCGATCTTTCGCTAGCAAGTCAGTTGTTTTTAGATTTGGCAAAAAAAACAAGAGACCCTCGGATTGCAAAACGCGCCGCAAGATCCGCTGCTTACGCACGCCAACAACGCCTAGCGCTTGATGCTGCCATTCTATGGGCTGAATTAGACCCTGAATCTTTAGAAGCACAGCAAGCTTCGAGTCAAATGTTAGTTTCCACTGGCGATATACAAAGTGCGATCCCTCATATCAAAAAACTCTTATCTAAAGAAAAAATGCGTGCGCAAGGCTTTCTATATATCAACGACTTGTTAAGCAATCAAAAAGACAAGAAAGCGACATATGAAATTAWTAAAGAACTTGCACAGCCTTACCCCCAATCCACAGAAGCGCAATTTGCATTAGCRAGAGCAGCATGGCAGGCTGAAGATATAGAAGCAACAAAAGCCGCTTTAATCAATGCAAATGCATTACGTCCAGGCTGGGAACCCAGCGCACAAATGCAGGGGCAAGTGCTAGCTAGCGAGTCTCCGGATGAAGCCGTTATCTTCTACCAAGACTTTTTAAACAAATACCCTGATGCACATAGTATGCGCATGAGCTACGCTAAGCTGCTAGTTAATCTAAAACGTCATGCAGAGGCAAAACCAGAATTCATCAAACTATCTGAAAATGCCAAAGGCAACCCTGAAACAAGTGCAGTAGTTGGCTTGTTATCGCTTGAAGCCAACGAGTTTGCCATGGCAAAAAAATATCTGCAACAAGCATTGGACAGCGGCTTCCATGACAGGGAGCAGCTTTACATCTACTTAGGACGCACGGCTGAACGTGAGAAAAATGACGATGAAGCACTAGAGTGGTATAGCCAAGTACTTGCCAACAACAAACATTACTTAGAAGCCAGATTTTCTGCTGCCAATGTGATTGCTCGTACAAAAAATCTTGATGCTGCGATTGGTATGTTAGGCGACCTCCAACAACTAACAATAGAACAAAGGCTTGCTGTCGCTCAAGTACAAGCAAGTATGCTAGTGCAAGAGAAACGCCACCAAGACGCTTACGAACTTCTCAAAAAAACCGTTAACACAATCCCGAATACGCCACAGCTACTATATGATTTTGCCATGGCTGCAGAGCGCATTGGCAAACTGGATGAGATGGAAACAGAGTTGCGCAAAGTCATCCAACTACAACCAGAYCTTGCCGCAGCATACAATGCATTAGGGTATTCATTCGCAGACCGCAACATTAACCTAAGTGAAGCTAAAACGCTGATTGAAACAGCGCTGAAACTATCCCCAGGCGATCATTATATTTTAGACAGTTTAGGTTGGGTAGAATACCGTTTAGGTAACTATGCCGTTGCAATCGCGCATTTACGGAAAGCGCATAATATTCAAGCAGACCCAGAAATTTCTGCACATTTAGGTGAGGTTTTATGGAAACAAGGCCTAGAAGTGGAAGCTAGCAATATTTGGGAAAAAGCCTTAGAAAACTTCCCAGAAAACAACATTTTGGTCGGCACAACCAAAAAATTCAAACATTAATTAAGCTAGCAACCCACATTGACTAACCAACCTTCTTTAAATAGTCACATGAAATATTTGTGGCTCTTCATAGCCCTCTTCCTTCATGGTTGCGCCACCACAGCCCCTCAGAAAAAACCTGCGAGCGGATTAAAACCATCGGTATTACATAAACAGCATATGGAACAAATTGCTAACATTCAGCAATTCTCGCTTAGAGGCCGACTAGGTGTGATTGCAAAGCCAAAAAACTTTTCTGCAAGACTAACGTGGCAACACACACAAGAAACAGACAGTATCGACGTCTATTCTCCACTTGGTGGAAAAGTTGCACATATTGCAAAAACACCAGACAGCATCACATTAACCGACAACAACAAGAAAAACACTGTGGCACGAGATGCCGAAACGCTAACAGAGAAAACCTTAGGATTTAAATTGCCATTGTCTGGATTAAGTCATTGGGCGTTAGGCAGGCCCGTCGACAAAGGTCTCGTCAACGCCGTTACGTGGGACGAGAATGGAAGGATTAGTACGCTACAGCAAAATGGCTGGCTTATTCAATACAAAAACTATGTTGCTAAGGATGCGTATTTCTTACCGAAGAAAGTAATTCTTAAGAACGATAGAATTACGTTAAAGCTACTGATAGAAAAATGGGCTGATATAAAATAAGCCCGCTTCTCACGCTGCATTTTTCTGCAACATACGAAACATTAAAATTAATGAGGGTATTTAATTTTCGGCCAAAAGAAAAGAAAACCCGTCACAAGGGGAACGAGCGCGCCAATAGGCTTCTTCCCAACCACTACACTCCCCGTAATTTTCATTATCCAAACAAGCTGTTTTGCGATTTTTTTCCAAGCAGGGTCGCCTGACAATCGAATGGTAGAAAATTTATTTCTGACATATGGCTTATATCGCTCCGGTGAGAGCCAGAGGCTAGAAGCTGGCTCTTGGTGATGATTAATTACCGCATCAATCACACAAAATGAAGGCCGCTGTCTCGCCACCCTAGTGGTAAATTCGACATCTTCATCATAGAAAAAGTACTCTTTTACTGGCAAGCCAAACGCTTTAATTGCATTAGTTGCAATCAAGCAGCCAGGCCATGCGGAAGAGATAATAGGCAAGCATTTGTCTTCAAGCACATTGCCATACCATTTATTCGCATCATCAGGAACAGGAGACATGTAAGTTCGACCCTCTGCATCAACAACCACACAGGTTAGAAACCCCGTCTCAGTATTATTAAAATGCTTACTTGAAACCATATTTTGCAATGCGTCTAGCTCTGGAAATGCATCATCATCGGTCACCCAAACCCAATCGTGACCTTTATCAATAGCCAATTGCATGCCAGTTGAAAAACCACCTGCGCTACCGACATTCTCTTGGATGTGTAGCGTGATATCTTCTTGCTGTTCCAACCAATGCTTGATTTTTTCACTGGTTCCTTGAAAGACAACAATAATCTCATCTAGCTTTCTAGTCTGGTTACGCAGACTATCAATCGTAATTTTTAATTTTTCGTAACGTTTCATCGTCAGCACAACCGCAGCTACCGATTGATTGTTGTTGCGTTTCCCAGTCAAACCTAACTCCTAATGTTATTTTTTATTGTTACCTATCCACATACAATAAAGACACATTTAATGCGCCAAAGTTCTACAGCCACATTTTAAATGTAGGCTTTTTAATATGAAATAGTGAGTATTAAAATACAAATCAATGCACACCCATGTTTAGCGGGGCCGATTGGAGTTGTAAAAGCAATGGCGCAATATACACATAAAATCGACTAAAACATATAGCCCAATCGGCCAATAGTAACTTCAACTTTTGAATAGACTGCAAAAAATTTGTCGTGCGGCAATCGCTACCAATCCACCTTAATTATAGTAACATTAACCACATGCCATCATTTTCAGCCCCAGCTAAAGTTAACGTTTTTTTACATATTACCGGTCACCGTGATGACGGTTACCATACACTACAAAGTGCATTTCAATTACTTGACTTCGATGACACCATTTCTTTAAAACCAACAAAGAATGGATTAATAAAACGTCAAAAGAAAATCGAAGGCGTACCTGAGCATGAAGATTTATGTGTGCGTGCAGCATACGCTATACAACAAGCAACAGGCTGTAAGCAAGGAGTAGAAATTGAGGTTGAAAAACGCATTCCAATGGGTGGCGGCCTTGGTGGCGGCAGTTCGGATGCAGCAACCATATTGCTTGCACTAAACCACTTGTGGGACCTAAAGCTTAGTCGTAAAATACTGATGACAATCGGTTTAAAGTTAGGTGCAGATGTCCCTTTTTTCATCTTTGGACAGAGCGCATGGGTAGAAGGGATTGGGGAAATATTAACGCCGCTGACATTGCCTACTCAATTCTATGTGGTTTTAACACCCCAAGTACATGTGTCCACTGCAAAAGTATTTGCACATTCTGGATTGACAAAAGACTCGAAACCATTGAAAATAGCGGACTTTTCAGACGGTACCAATTCGAGTCTTTTTAGAAATGACCTTGAGAAGATAGTTTGTGAAGAATATTCAGCAGTTGCTTCAGCCCTAGAATGGCTTAACCAGTATGGTCAAGCACGAATGAGCGGATCAGGAGCATCTGTTTTTGTAGCAGTTGATTCATTAACAAAGGCAAATAAAATTTTTGCGCAAAAGCCTAACAACATACAAGGCTTCGTTGCAAAAAGTTTAGATCACCACCCTTTGTATGAATTAGCAATGTAATAGTTTTTGGGGAGTCGCCAAGCTGGTTAAGGCACATGGTTTTGATCCATGCATGCGAAGGTTCGAATCCTTCCTCCCCAACCAAGATTCAATAGACCAAGAGCGTGTAGATTTAAGTGATTTACACGCTTTTAAATTTTAAAAGGATGCATGTGGCAGGTACTAGCAACATGATGGTTTTCACAGGCAATGCCAACCCACTCTCTACTCTGGCAGTTGCATCGGCCAGGGCTCAGGGTGGTGGCACATTAACAACAACCAATTTAACGACCGCTACCAATAATGTACTCGCTGCAATGGGGTTCGGTTTGGCCACGGGCATCA
>NVTX01000021.1 GCA_002401735.1 Methylophilaceae bacterium
ATGATGCCGCTCGTTGGCCGTCTTGGTAAGGTTCTCGGCCCGCGTGGCATGATGCCGAACCCGAAGGTTGGCACCGTCACCACCGACGTTGCAGCCGCTGTTGCTGCTTCCAAGGGCGGTGCAGTCGAATTCCGCGTCGAGAAGGCTGGTATCATCCATGCCGGTATCGGCAAGGTTTCCTTCGACAATGCCAAGCTCGAAGAAAACATCAAGGCTTTCGCTGACGCCGTCATCAAGGCAAAGCCGTCGGCTGCCAAGGGTGAATACGTCAAGCGCGTATCGCTTTCCTCGACCATGGGCGTTGGCGTCAAGGTCGATCCGGCAACCGTCAAGGTCGTCGCCTAAGTTTTCATGGGCAGTTGCATAGCTAGGATGTGTTTTTATTGCGGTTTCGAGTGCTTTTTTTGCCAAGTCATATTCGCCTGCTTCAGCATGTAAAACGGCTAAGTTGTTATAAGGCTCTGGCAAATTTGGATATGCTTTTGTTAGCGCATTGAACGTGGTGATCGCTTCAGCACGTTTGCCACTCTCCGCCAGAATAATCCCTTTTGTGAACATGCCTTGTGCATCTTTTGGGTTTGCTTCCAAATAAGTGTTAACACGTTTCAGTGCCGCTTCTTGTTGACCTTGTTCGGCCAGCTTAGAAATATCTTTTAACTCATCAGCAACAACTGGTGTTGTAGCAAACATTAAGGCTAGTAATAATGGCGTTACATACTTTTTAAGTAAGATGTTGTGGATTGTCATTGTGATATACTGATTTTTGTTAATAATAACCGTATTCTACCAACTGGATAGCTAACCTCCAATAGTTTGGTAGAGAATCATGGTAAATAATTGGTTTTATTGTAATATTTGGTTGTTTTCTTGGTAGATTTAACCCCGAAATTCTAATGCATGTTAAAAATTTATAATACCCTCACCCGCAACAAGCAAACTTTTGTCCCCATTCACGTAAATAAAGTCCAGATGTATGTCTGTGGCATGACGGTTTATGACTACTGTCATATCGGTCATGCGCGTGTGATGGTGGTATTTGACATGATTTCACGATGGTTTCGTGCGTCAGACTATGAAGTGACTTATGTGCGCAATATCACCGATGTAGATGACAAAATCATACAGCGTGCCAATGACAATAAAGAGAGTATCGGTGAGCTCACGCAGCGCTTTATTGATGCGATGGATGAGGATGCCGCTCAGCTAGGCGTGATTCGCCCTAATCTTGAGCCACGCGCAACGACACACATTGATGCCATGATTGCGATGATTAGCCGTTTAATTGAAAAAGGCCACGCCTACGCTGCAGATAATGGTGATGTGTTTTACGCTGTCCGTAGCTTTGATGGTTATGGCAAGCTTTCTGGTAAAAGCCTAGACGATTTACGTGCAGGTGAACGCGTAGAAGTCGACTCAGCTAAAAAAGACCCGCTGGATTTTGTGCTATGGAAGGCTGTTAAGCCGAATGAGCCCAATTGGGATTCGCCATGGGGCCCAGGCCGGCCTGGTTGGCACATCGAATGCTCAGCCATGAGTGCACAGCATTTGGGTGAGCACTTTGATATTCATGGTGGTGGGCAAGATCTGCAATTTCCGCACCATGAAAATGAGATTGCACAAAGCGAAGCAACACACAGTTGCCAAATGGCCAATTATTGGATGCATAATGGTTTTGTGCGGGTGGATGACGAGAAGATGTCAAAATCACTTGGCAACTTCTTTACGATTAGAACTGTGTTAGAAACATACGATGCCGAAGTTGTTCGCTTTTTTATCCTGCGCGCGCATTACCGCAGCCCACTCAATTATAGCGATAAACATTTGGACGATGCGAAAGCTGCGTTAACCCGACTATATACCGCTTTGCGCGGAATTGATGCGAATGTAAATGCCATCGACTGGAACCATCCGCAAGCTGTACGATTTAAAGCGGCGATGGATGATGACTTTAATACGCCAGAAGCCATGGCTGTGTTGTTTGATTTAGCAAAAATAAAAACATCTGAGTCATTGTCTCTTTTGAAAAGCTTAGGGAGAGTTCTTGGTTTGTTGCAAGATGACCCTGAGGCATTTTTACAAAGAAAACATTATGTTATGAATTTGGAGCCTGGTCACTATGATTTAAAGGGTGGCAACTTAGATTTTAATGTTAATGCTGGCCTTAGTGATGAAAAGATTAACACAATGATAAATTCAAGAACAGAGGCTAAGAAAGCCAAAAATTATGAAGAGGCTGATCGTGTTCGACAAGAACTTGCGGATGCAGGAATTGTTTTAGAAGATACGCCGCAAGGGACAACATGGCGTAGAGCGTAGCTAGTTTTATAAACTTTCGTTTGTATCGATTTAATGAATCATTCCGTAATGCGCTAAAATAACATTATTTAGCTAGTTAGAAAGTGTACGCATGCCAGTAAAACTCTCCGCGCCTGACGCGTCATCGCTACTGCCAATAAATGGTGTCACCTTGGGCTATGCTGAGGCTGAAGTGCGTTACACCAATCGCAAAGATGTATTGGTCGTGCAGTTGGCAGAGGGGACGCACGTTTCTGGCGTTTTTACGCAGAACAAATTTTGTGCTGCACCAGTGATTGTTTGCAAAAATCATTTAGCCAGCTCGGGTAAAATTCGTGCTTTACTCGTCAATACTGGCAATGCAAATGCTGGTACCGGTGAGTCGGGCTTAAGGCATGCGGACCAGAGTTGTGAGGCGCTGTCAGTGCTGCTTGGCTTGAACCGTGAGCAGATTTTACCATTTTCCACTGGCGTGATTTTAGAGCCTTTGCCCATCGATAAAATCATCATTGGCATGCCTGCAGCCATTGCAAATGCTAAGGCTGATAATTGGTTGAATGCAGCAGAAGCCATTATGACCACAGACATTGTGCCCAAAGGTACTTCTCGTCAGCTAATGGTTGGTGGGCAGCAAGTAACCATCACCGGGATGAGTAAAGGCTCAGGGATGATTCATCCCAATATGGCAACGATGTTGGGCTATGTGATGACAGATGTCGTCATCAGTCAGTCGGCACTAGACGCCATCATTCATTACGCTGTGAACAAATCATTTAACTGTATTACCGTAGATGGAGATACGAGCACGAATGATAGTTTTATTTTGGCAGCAACAAACTTAGCGGGGAATGCTGAAATTACCGAGGATAGTGCTGATTTTGTTATTTTGCGTGATGCCATAACAGAAGTGGCGGTCGAGCTAGCGCAAGCGATTGTGCGTGATGGTGAAGGTGCTACTAAGTTTATGACTATACAAGTTGAGGCTGGTAAGGATGGGCGTGAGTGCCGTAAGGTCGCTTATGCGATTGCGCATTCGTCACTGGTTAAGACCGCATTTTTTGCATCTGATCCTAATTTAGGGCGGATTCTTGCCGCCATTGGTTATGCCGATGTTGATGATTTAGATGTGAATGCAATTTCACTTTATCTTGGCGATGTTTTAGTGGCTGAGCATGGTGGGGTGGCTGCTAGTTATAAAGAAGAACAGGGAGTGGCCATCATGAGTGAAGCCGAAATTCTAGTGCGTGTTGTGCTAAATCGAGGGCAAGCGGAGGCGACAGTTTGGACCTGCGATTTCAGTTATGACTATGTCAAAATTAATGCAGACTATAGAAGTTAAGCGGCAAACGAAGTGACTCAAAAAGTAGATGATTTGATTCTGCGCGCAGAAGGTTTGCTTACTAAGCTCGAAACCTTCTTGCTACCTAAAGAGCCGGCCGTTAATTGGAATGCGATTGCTTGGCGCTGGGTAGGAAAGAATGGTATTGGCACTTTATGTCCCATCGAGCATCCGCATCAAATGCAATTAGAAAATATTCAGTTTGTCGATACGCAGAAAAAAGAGATTGTTAGAAACACGCGGCAGTTTCTACAAGGGCTTACGGCAAACAATGTATTACTGACAGGTGCCCGCGGCACAGGAAAATCCTCCTTAGTAAAAGCCTTACTAACAGCGTTTTCTAATCAGGGTCTGCGGTTAATTGAAGTAGAAAAACATGACTTAGTGCACTTGCCAGAAATCGTGAGTTTAATTAGAAACCGCCCAGAAAAATTTATTATTTACTGCGATGACTTAACTTTTGAAGCCAATGACATTGCTTACAAAGCATTAAAAGTTGTTTTAGATGGGTCATTGGCATCAACATCAGATAATGTATTGGTGTATGCCACCTCAAATCGTAAAAATTTAATGCCAGAGTTTTTGGCGGATAATCTGGCAACAGCACATGCGGATGGTGAAGTTAGGCCTAGTGACACCATCGAAGAAAAAACTGCTTTAGCAGAACGTTTTGGTCTTTGGTTGTCTTTCTATGCCTTTGATCAAAATGAATACTTAACCATTGCCGCCAATTGGTTAAAAACCTTCGACCTTGATTTTGACGAGGCGGCAAGAAAAGCTGCGCTGCAATTTACTTATACACGTGGCGCGCGTAGCGGTCGTGTTGCTTATCAATTTGCGCGGGATTATGCAGGTAGGTTAAAGCTGCATGAGTAAAGTCATCCATGTGGCGGTAGCCATTTTAAAAAAAAGCAATGGAGATTTCTTATTAGCAAGCCGACCAGTAGGTAAGCATTGGGCTGGCTGGTGGGAGTTTCCAGGGGGTAAAATTGAAACTGGAGAGTCGCCAGAGCAAGCGTTAATACGTGAGCTGCAAGAAGAAATAGGGGTTGTTCCTACACAGCTTCAACCGTGGTTACAAAGACGTTTCGACTACCCAGCCACCCATGACTCACCTGCTAAAACAGTCCATTTGCATTTCTTTTTTGTGACGCAGTGGCAAGGCGAGCTGATACCAAAAGAAGGGCAGAAGCTCAGTTGGCAAACCGCAGGCAATGTTAGCGTGGAACCCGTATTGCCTGCAAACGTGCCCATTATGAATGCATTGGCATTACCGTCAACCTATGCAATTAGCAATATGGCAGCAATGGGTGAGACGGCTTTTTTTGAAGCATTAACCCGACAATTGAAAGGTGGTTTGCAGCTTATTCAAGTGCGAGAAAAGCAACTGGATCATAAAGCATTATCTCAGTTTGCTTTAGCGGTAAAAACGTTGGCAAAGCCATTTGGCGCTAAGGTATTACTGAATGAAAATATAGCATTAGCAGTTGAAGTTGGCTTGGATGGTGTGCATTTGCCGAGTAAGGCGTTATTGCAACTTGAAAACAAACCGCAAAATTTGTTGGTGGCAGCTTCTTGTCATCATGCCGCTGAGCTAGCACATGCAAGAATGTTGGCTTTGGATTTTGTGACGCTATCGCCAGTTGCTGCTACAGCAAGTCATCTAGAGGCTACGCCGATGGGATGGGCGGAATTTTCTGCATTGGCCAGTACGGTAGCGCTACCTGTTTTTGCTTTAGGTGGGATGCGTGCAGATGATCTGCCACAGGCTTTAGCTAGCGGTGCACAAGGCGTTGCTATGCAACGTGCAATTTGGGATGTTACTGCGCCTTAATCGGTAAGGTCACTGTTTGGTGTGTAATCTTGCCACCTTCGTCTTCAAAACAAAGTTTAAATTCGATAGAATTGCCAGCTTTTAAAGGTGATTTTAAATCAAGCAGCATGAAATGAAAGCTACCTGGTTTAAGCGCTTTCGGTTCCCCTGCKRCTAATGYYAGYTCCTCTAACATACGCATTTTCATRAYGCCGTTATTCATSGTCATGCTRTGAATYTCAACTRCCCCRGCTGCTGTTGTYGCCTCAACATAAACGAGCTTGCTRTCTTGAGGRCTGGTTAACGTCATGTAAGCAGCCCCAATTTTTTGGCCAGGTGCATTTTCCCTTACCCATGCATCAGAGATGATGACTTCTGCGCTAGTGTTGCAAGCGGAAAGTAACAAAATAAACGGAATAAGTTTAAGTAGTTTCATTATGTTCATATACGTGTAGAGGGTGGTTATATGAGATTAGTGTTTGTMCAAAAAATTCAATTAATTAAATTCGTCGATATCTTTTGGTGGGGTTTTGTCGGGAATTTTATAGTTTTCTTTTGCCCACTCACCTAAATCAATCATTTTGCAACGTTGGGAGCAAAATGGGCGATAGGGGTTTTGGGGGCTGAACTCTGAAAGAGTCTTGCAGTTTGGACAGGGAACTTGTTTCATCTTTTCTTATTRCATYAGTGGTTACATTAGGTTGCAYAGWGTCATTTTAAAACGAATGTCAATGTCACATTGTTTCGGTTTTTGGACAAAATCCATGCCGTTAAAACGGACATTAATTGCATACTTGTTTGCACTGACTTCAGGGAAGTGGGTGAGGTCATCTAGCATTTCAATTTTGACCATTTGTGCGGGCTTTCCTGCGCCTAGCATTTTCTGGTAAAACCCATTGGTTGCTGTGTGTTCATCGGTTAGTCCGCTACCGCGTAGTATGTGCAGAATGATTTTAATGCCTTCATACATCGGGAGCAGGCCTGCTATCCAAGTGTGAAAATCGGCATCACGACGATCGTTATCCAGATTAAGCCAATGGTGATAGGAGGGYAAATCGAACTGACAAACGCCGCCYGGTATGCCMGCKCGYTGTTTGATACTCATCARCCATTCGTTTTCACGTAATGATTGACCAACTTTAGTTTTGTCTGAGCGCAGTGCGGTAGCGCAAGCTTCAATTTCTTTAATTGTTTCACTCAGCACGTCTTCAGATATGTTTGGGTTACCAAGCAAGTTCTGCATCGCTGTGGTTTGCCTGTCYAGTTCATGCACAATATCGACTTTAATGTCAGCGCGCTCAATTAGGTCCAGCATCTGCAGCAGCAACATAAGGGCGCTGTGATGACTGTGCTGCTCCCCTGATTCGACATGGAGCAGTACTTTCTTGAATAGATCTTCTAATCTTAAAAGTGCACGTATGCGTTCATTAAATGGGAATTCGTAGCTAGACACTTTATTAATAGTCTGCGAGCTTTGTATTGTGAGTTGAGGTGAATTATGAGATTGTTTTGCTAACTATGCAAGTTTTAATGTATTTTTGATGTAAATCTTCAATTTTCAAGTGTAATTTTTCAATGTTGCCATCATTGGTAATCACATCGTCAGCCATGCTTAACCGTACTTGACGGGGCGTCTGCGCTTGAATGATTCGTTTAATCTCATCTTCACTTAAGTTGTTGCGTTGTTTAACACGGTTTATTTGTGTGTTTTCGTCGCAATCAAGGACTAGGATACGGTTGATTGTCGAAATATAGGGGCTGTCTTGGTCAAGTAGCGGGATAGCCAAGATCAGATAGGGTGCATCTGAGTGCGTGCGTATCTGGCGGGTAGCCTCTTCATGAATTGCTGGGTGCAAGATTGCATTCAGTTGGCTACGTGCGCTAGGGTTGTCAAATATTAGTTTCCGCATTTTTTCGCGATGTAAAACACCTTCYTTACTTGCATATTTTTGACCAAAAGCAGCAATGATTTTATGCGTGAGCGGTTGGTTTTCTGCGGTCAGTTGATGGGAGATAGCATCCAAATCAACGATAGGCACGTCGAGGTTAGCAAAGGCATTTGAAGCCTCTGATTTCCCTGATCCAATGCCGCCTGTCAATGCAACGATAAACATCTTATTAAGATTGGTTCATTTAAACGAGGTAGAAACTAGCGAGTTGTTGCCCGAAAAATAAAGCAGCAATCCCGCCTAGTGCAAGAAAAGGCCCGAAAGGAATCGCTGTGCTACCTGATTTTCCTTTAAATAGAATTAAGCTGATGCCGATGACTGCGCCTAGTACAGAGCTTAATAGGATGACGGCAGGGATGAGCTGCCAACCAAACCAAGCGCCAATGGCGGCTAGTAATTTAAAGTCACCGTAGCCCATGCCTTCTTTYCCAGTGATTATTTTGAAAGCCCAATAGACAGACCATAGAATTAAATAACCCACTGCCGCCCCAATTACGGCGGATTGCAAATCGACGAAACCATGATTTAAATTAAATAATAGTCCTAACCAGAGTAACGGTAGTGTGATGTCGTCTGGCAGCAACTGTGTGTCAAAGTCGATAAATGTTAGGGCAATCAGTGCGAGTGTAAATATCCAAGCAAAAACGGTTGTGCCAGTATATCCATATTTGCAAGCAACTAGCCCAATAAGCACGCCAGTTAGCGCTTCTACTAAAGGGTAGCGCATGCTGATTTTTGTTTTGCAACCTTTGCATTTYCCACCAAGTAACAAGTAGCTAATAATGGGGATGTTTTCTAATGCGGTAATTTGATGATTACATTTTGGACAAGCCGAGCGTGGGGACGACAGTGTGAATTTACTTTGCTCAGGCYTATCTTTTCCTTGCAGCTCTAAACAGTTGTTGTGCCATTCACGCTCCATCATCTTAGGTAGCCGGTGGATGACGACATTGAGAAAGCTTCCAACCATTAAGCCGAAGATAACRGAGGCCGTAATGAAAAGARCGGGCTCACTGCTTAATGCGTTAGATAAAGGATTTAAAAAGTCAAACATGCTGCCCCCGAATGATGATGTAAACTTTTTGTATCATCGCATCGTTAATTAAACTATGCAACGATGTTATCTTTGGCATAAAAAATGCTTGAAATAACATGTTGTAGGCCCCATTTGAATAGTGTTACGCTGATAACAGTAAAGGAACACATGATGACTGACCAAAATGATTTGCAAGCTGAGTTAGCTGGCTTGATGGAACTTGATGACATAAACCACTCTGGATGGGATGAGCCCATTATATGTCGAGTAGAAGTTGATTTGCCTGGTTGGTTAACGCAGTTAGCTGGAGGCAATGAATGGGAAGTTTGTAGCGAGGATGAAGACGATGTTTGCATTAGCTTTGCCTTGCGGGAAAAGGTTGCTAAAAAAGTGCCAAAAACAGCTGAAGTGACTTTGTACCATAATGGCTATGCGGTGGTAGACGTGGAGGGGAAAGCGTTGTTTGATGGCACATTGACATCGGGAACCAGTGAGTGCGCCCATCTGAGCTACTACCATGCGGACAGTGGTGAACCAGTTACACTGAACTAGTCTTTTGTTGTTTTCTGGTGCCGCTAAAACTGACGCGTGACGGCAAACTTAGTGAGTTGAATGAGCGCAGCTTTGTGTTCGCCATCTRCGAAATGCGCAATGGCAGCACAAGCAAGGTCGGCTTCTTTTTTAGCTAAATCTAGTACATAGTCAGATGCGTTGGTCGCTGCAACGGCAGCCAGCACTGCTGAGATATCTTCTACACCACCAAGTTCTATCGCATCACGGATGACTTTTTCTTGTACTGCATCGCTTTGGTGCATTGCATATAAAAGCGGTAGCGTCGGCTTTCCTTCCGATAAATCATCACCTAGGTTTTTGCCAATTTTTTCTGCATCACCATTAATGTCTAATACGTCATCTACTAATTGAAAAGCCGTACCTAGATGCATGCCATATAAGGCAAGGGCTTTTTCGTCGTTTTCTGTAGCCTTTTTGCTCATTACAGCGCCTAGCCTTGCCGCAGCTTCAAATAGTTTGGCAGTCTTGAAATGGATTACCCTTAAGTACGCTTCTTCCGTTACGTTTGCATTGTGCAGGTTAAGTAATTGTAGAACCTCACCTTCTGCAATGGTGTTGGTCGCTTCGGATAAGATTTCCATGACCCGCATGTTTTGCAATGTAACCATCATCTGAAAGGCGCGCGAGTATAAGAAGTCACCGACTAACACGCTCGCAGCATTACCAAAAACGTGATTGGCTGTGCTCTTGCCACGCCGTAGCTGAGATTCGTCAACGACATCATCATGTAATAACGTAGCGGTATGAATAAATTCAATAATGGCAGCGAGTTGCTGCTGCTGTTCATCAATAGGGCCAAATAAACCGCTTGAAAGTAAGACTAGTGCTGGACGTAAGCGTTTACCTGCGTTGCCCGTAATGTGCTCCCCTATTGTATTGATAAGGGGTACTTCAGAACGTAAGGAGCTACGGATAACCGCATCTACTGCTTGCATGTCGTTCAGGATAGGGGATTGAATTTGATTTAAAGTCACAGCGTTAATTATTCTAAAGGCGTCATATTATGCGTGCATTTTATCATATAGAGCGGTATCCTTTGTGCATAAGAATTTGTGTGTGAAACATTCACTTATCATTTGCTTTATCTTGTAAATTTAGTATAATGCGCGATTCATTTGAACGTGTGAATCAAGGCAGAAAACATGTACGCAGTTATTAAAACAGGTGGCAAACAATATAAAGTTGCTGCTGGTGACTACTTAAAAGTAGAAAAATTAGATGGTGAAGTTGGTAGCAAACTGGTGATTGATAAAATCCTCATGTTGGCTGACGGTGATGATGTAACGATTGGTTCACCTTTAGTTGCTGGGGCTAAGGTCAACGCGACGGTGCTTTCACACGGAAAAGGCGATAAAGTGATGATTTTTAAATTTCATCGCCGTAAGCACTACCGTAAAACGCAAGGCCATCGCCAAAGCTATACTGAAATTAAAATTGATGACATCAATGGTAAGGGTGCATCTACAACAGCTAAACCTGCAGCAGCGAAGAAGTCTGCTGAAGCAAAGCCAGCCGCAGCTAAAAAAACAGCCGCAGTGAAGAAACCAGCCGCAGCTAAATCAGCTGTAGCTAAAAAACCTGCAGCAGCGAAAAAGCCTGCCGCAGCTAAATAAGTAGATAAGGAATAAATCATGGCACACAAAAAAGCAGGTGGTAGTACACGAAACGGACGCGACTCAGAATCCAAACGATTAGGTGTTAAAGCCTTTGGTGAGCAAGTGGTTTCTGCAGGGAGTATTATTGTCCGTCAACGTGGTACAAAAATGCATGCGGGTAACAATGTAGGCATGGGTAAAGACCATACTTTATTTGCTAAAATTGATGG
Source organism: Methylophilaceae bacterium (assembly GCA_002401735.1). GTDB lineage: Bacteria > Pseudomonadota > Gammaproteobacteria > Burkholderiales > Methylophilaceae. The sequence goes on from NVTX01000021.1 coordinate 10,831, forward strand.
CAAAGTGACTTTTTGTATTAAAGGTCCGTTGAAACGTCAGATGGTGAATGTAGTCGCAGTTTAAAAACTGTGCTTAAATAGAAAGCCCTGCCTGTAGGTAGGGCTTTTTTGTTTTAGACTTCTTTTCTCATACTGTAGGGTTGGGTAAAGCAAGGCTTAGAAATTTAAATTAAATGGTCTGTAGACAAAATGAAATTTATTGATGAAGCGACAATTAAAGTATTTGCAGGCGATGGCGGTAATGGCATCGCTACCTTTCGTCGTGAAAAATACGAGCCGATGGGTGGGCCAAGTGGTGGCGATGGTGGTAAAGGCGGCTCTATCTATGCGGTTGCTGATCGCAATATCAATACGCTAATTGATTACCGTTATACACGCTCAATTCGTGCTGAACGCGGTGAAAATGGACGTAAAGCCGAGCAATATGGTGCTGGCGGTGAAGATACCGTTATGCGAGTGCCAGTTGGTACGGTGATTTCAGATAAAGCGACGGGTCAAATGATTGTCGATTTGGCGGATGATGGTCAAAGAGTGCTACTTGCAACGGGGGGGATTAAGGGCTTGGGTAATGTGCATTTCAAATCAAGCATTAATCGAGCGCCACGCCAATGTACGCAAGGGCAAGAGGGTGAGTCATTTGAGTTATTCTTAGAGCTTAAAGTATTGGCTGATGTGGGGCTGCTTGGTATGCCTAATGCAGGAAAGTCGACTTTTATCCGCTCGGTCTCAGCGGCTACACCTAAAGTGGCAGGTTATCCATTTACGACATTGCAGCCTAATTTAGGGGTGGTGCGTGTCGATGCTAACCGTAGTTTTGTGATTGCCGATGTGCCAGGCTTGATTGAAGGTGCTGCTGATGGTGCTGGGCTTGGTGTCCGCTTCCTTAAGCACCTTTCAAGAACGTCACTGTTGTTACATTTAGTTGATATCGCGCCACTTGATGGCGTCACGGATCCTGTTGCAGAAGCCAAAGCAATTGTAAATGAATTAAAAAAACATGATGAAACGCTTTATGAAAAACCACGTTGGCTGGTATTGAATAAAGTGGATATGGTGGAAGATCCTGATAAAGTTACTGCTGAGTTTAAAAAACGTTTCGATTGGGATGGACCTGTGTATGCCATTTCTGCGATTAATGGAAAGGGCTGTAAACAGCTTACCTACGACATCATGGATCATATGGATGCAGTAAAACGGCAAGAAGAGGAAGAAAAAGATCGCAATGAGCAAGTCTCTGCTTCAGAACAGTAAAGCTTTCGTTGTTAAAGTAGGCTCAAGTTTGGTCACTAAAGAGGGTGAAGGGCTTGATCGCGCCGCAATAAAGGGCTGGGCGGCTCAAATTAGTGAGCTGGTAAAACAAGGTAAGCAAATTGTATTGGTCTCTAGTGGTGCTGTTGCTGAGGGTATGCAGCGTTTAAAGTGGACAGAGAGGCCAGTAGAAGTCCATGAGTTACAAGCGGCGGCAGCCGTTGGGCAAATGGGCTTAATACAAACTTACGAGAGCTGTTTCAGTGAGCATGGTTTGCATACGGCGCAAATACTGCTTACACATGAAGATTTGGTTGATCGTAAACGTTATTTAAATGCGCGCACCACCTTAAAAACATTGCTCGATCTAAATGTGATTCCGATCATTAACGAAAACGATACCGTGGTGACGGATGAAATCAGATTTGGCGACAATGACACTTTGGCTGCTTTGGTTGCCAACCTAATGGAAGTTGATGCATTAGTCTTATTGACAGACCAACAAGGCTTATTTACTGCAGATCCACGCAAAGATAAAACAGCGACATTAATTGATTTTGAGACAGCAGGGAATCTGTCGCTAGAGAACATGGCATCTAGTGAAGGCTCCAGTGTCGGAACGGGCGGGATGCTTACGAAGGTGTTGGCGGCTAAACGCGCAGCTAGTGCTGGTATACATACGATTATTGCTTCTGGTTTAGAAAAAAACGTTTTGCTGCGCTTAAGTGATGGTGAAGCTATTGGGACGCATCTAAAGTCGACCAAAACAAAAAAAGTGGCAAAAAAACAATGGCTAGCAGATCATTTACGAACAGATGGCAAATTGGTGATTGATGCGGGTGCTGCCAATGCATTGGAGGCCGAAGGGAAGAGCTTGCTGTCCATTGGTGTGAAAGAGGTGGTCGGCCATTTTGAGCGTGGCGATGTAGTCGCATGTATAGACATTGCAGGGAAAGAGATTGCGCGCGGTATCGTGAACTATAATTCACAAGAAACTGGAAAAATTAAAGGCCAGTCAAGCCGGGAAATTGAAAGCATATTGGGTTATGTTGAGGAATCTGAATTGATTCACCGTGATAACCTTGTTTTGATTAAATAATAACGAAAGCATTATGAGAGTGGTGCTAAATGTAACGGCATCAGCTGTCATATTTAAGGTATTTTAGGAAGTAATATGGAAAAACAACAACCATTAATCGCCATCATTATGGGTTCTAATAGTGATTGGCCAACAATGAAGCATGCTGCACAAATATTGGCAGATTTTGGAGTGTCGTATGAAGCGGAAGTCGTTTCTGCACATCGAACACCAGATAAAATGATGGCATTTGCTGAAAAAGCTGCTGGTGCTGGTTTTCAAGCAATTATTGCAGGCGCCGGTGGCGCTGCGCATTTGCCTGGCATGGTGGCTTCAAAAACAATATTGCCAGTATTAGGCGTGCCAGTAACGACCAAACATTTACAAGGGCAAGATTCGTTGTTGTCTATTGTGCAAATGCCTAAAGGTGTGCCTGTGGCTACTTTTGCGATTGGTGATGCGGGCGCGGTGAATGCGGCCTTGTTTGCCGTTTCACTATTGGCAAACCACGATACGGTATTGGCAGAAAAATTAGTTGAGTTTCGTCAAAAACAAATTGAAAAAGTTGAAGCGATGGAGTTGGGCGAAAAGCCATGAAGGCCGCGTTAATTTCYGCACCAGCAATGCTGGGAATGTTAGGCGGCGGTCAGTTGGGTCGTTTCTTTGTGATTGCTGCACATGAAATGGGCTATCAAGTAACGGTTTTGGATCCTAGTAAAGACAGTCCTGCTGGAAAAATTGCAGATGTACATTTGTGTGCAGGCTATGATGATGCAGATGCGCTTTCTGAGATGGCGAAAACCTGTGCTGCTGTGACGACGGAATTTGAAAATGTGCCAGCTAATACGCTAGAGACGTTAGCTGAGTCGACAATCGTTAGGCCCTCTGCTGCAAGTGTATCGATTGCACAAGACCGTGTTTTGGAAAAAAACTTTATTAAAAAGGCGGGCCTTCCTGTTGCGCCATTTGAAGTCATTAACAGCACTAAGGACTTTCCTGGAGATGCGAGTGAACTTTACCCTGCTATTTTAAAAGTAGCGCGGTTTGGTTATGACGGTAAAGGCCAAGCACGGGTAAAAAATAGAGTTGAGGCTTTGGCCGCTTTTGAGGTCTTTAAGCAAGAGGCTTGTGTGCTTGAAAAAATGATGGCGTTAGATTTAGAAGTCTCTGTTGTATTGGTGCGTGATGCACAAGGTGAGGTGGTGAGTTTTCCTACCGTAGAGAATCAGCATTTAAATGGAATTTTAGATGTCAGTATTGTCCCAGCAAGATGTTCGGGAGTGGTTAAGGCGCGTGCACAAGAGCTGGCTAAGAAGTTAGCAACGGAATTGGACTATGTTGGTGTATTAGCCGTGGAGTTTTTTATCGTGGGTTCAGAATTGCTAGTCAATGAAATTGCTCCACGACCACATAATTCAGGACACTATACAATTGATGCATGCGTAACGAACCAGTTTGAACAACAAGTGCGCGCATTGGTAGGCTTACCCATTGGGAGCACCACTTTACACAGTAATGCTGTCATGGTGAATATACTGGGTGATAGCTGGGTCAACAACGCAGAGCCAGATTGGAAAAAAGCATTCGCACATGCTGAATTGAAACTACATTTATATGGCAAGAATGAGCCACGTAAAGGCCGTAAGATGGGGCACTTCACCATTRTTGATAAGGATCAGACGGCAGCATTAAATACAGCGCTGATTGCGCGAGGTGAATTACACATAGGTTAGTCGTTAATTGAGTGAGCAACAAAAAAGCCGAGCAATGCTCGGCTTTTTTGTTAAGTTAGAAAGAAGCTTATTTGCCGCCGTCTAATTTATCTTGTAGTGTTTTTAACTCGTCCATTTTACCATCACGTGCAAGCGCTGCTTGCTCTGGCCATGAATCAGGTTTATGCATTGCGTAGCGTGAGCCCGCTGCTTCTAAAATAGAAGCAAGCTTCTTAACTTTAGCATCCGCTAAGTCAGCAAAAGAGGCAATGCCGTCTGCAGCTAACAATTCAGCGATTTTTGGGCCAACGCCTTCAATCGTTGTTAACTTGTCAGCTTTTACTGCTGCAGGCTTTTTRGCTGCCGCTGGCTTTTTAGCCGCTGGCGCTTTTTTAGCTGCTGCAGGTTTCGCTGCTGGTTTTTTCGCTTTAGCTGCCGTTTTAGGGGCATCGCCACTCATTGCTTTAATAGCGGCACTTAAACGGCTCTTATGACGAGCTGCTTTATTTTTGTGGATGATTTTTTTATCAGCAATACGATCAATCACACTTACGTTTTCAGTATATGCTGCCGTAGCAGCTGCTTTATCACCAGACTCAATTGCCTTGATGATTTTTTTCATTGCAGTACGCATAGTAGAACGTAAAGCTGCATTGTGTAAGTTAATCTTAACCGATTGGCGCGCGCGTTTGCGAGCTTGTGCTGTATTTGCCATAAGTACTTTGTCCTAAATGCTTAATATATGTAAGGTACGAAACCGTGCATATTAGTGTTTTTTGATGAGTTTTGCAAGGAATAAAGTCAATTTATATCTAACTAAGCATTATATAGTAGGCATGCTAGAATCTCAGCAGATAATTAATCAAATAATAGCCCGTYAAAATCACCCATGAATTTGCTTAAAACACTATTTACTGTCGGAAGCATGACCTTTGCTTCACGCATACTTGGTTTTGTGCGAGATATATTAATAGCACGTGTGTTTGGCGTGGGCGCGTTGACGGATGCGTTTATTGTTGCCTTTAGAATTCCGAACTTTTTTCGACGGATTTCTGCAGAGGGGGCATTTAGTCAGGCGTTTGTTCCCATYTTGGCTGAGTATAAGCAACAGCGCTCTCAAAATGAAACCAAAGCACTAATCAATCATGTGGCAACCCTATTAGGTTTATTTTTAGTTGTGCTGACTATTGTCGGGATGTTGGCAGCGCCATGGGTGGTGCAAATGACGGCGCCTGGTTTTGTTGCGGATGCGACGAAGTTTGATTTAACCGTTGACCTGTTGCGGATTACCTTTCCTTATATACTCTTTATCTCRCTTGTGTCGTTAGCCGGTGGCGTACTCAATACTTATGGAAACTTCTCTACGCCAGCCTTTACGCCAGTTTGGCTTAATGTGTCGTTTATCACGGCGATGCTGCTTGTCGCACCATATTTTGATMATTCAATTCGTGTCTTAGCTTGGGCTGTTTTTGTGGGTGGTATTTTGCAATTATTGTTTCAGTTGCCTTATTTAAGCAAACTGGGCTTACTGCCACGTATTGATTTCAACCCGCGCGACGAAGGCGTTAGGCGCATTCTGAAATTAATGGGCCCTGCTATTTTGGGTGTGTCAGCGCCGCAAATATCGATTCTGATTAATACAGTAATTGCCTCATTCTTAGTGACTGGTAGTGTGACGTGGTTGTACTTTGCTGATCGACTCATGGAATTCCCTACAGGTCTGCTAGGGGTTGCGTTAGGGACTATTTTATTGCCTAGCTTATCTAAAAGTGTTGCGGATGAGAACTATGATGAATACTCAAAATTATTAGATTGGGGTTTGCGACTTACCTTTATGCTGGCCTTGCCTGCGGCTGTGGCATTAGCCGTCTTAGCCGTGCCGTTGATTGCCAGCTTGTTTATGTACGGTGAGTTTAATGCGCATGATGTCAGCATGACAAAAGTGGCACTGATGGCTTATAGCGTTGGTTTGTTAGGCTTCATCTTGGTGAAAGTGCTCGCCCCAGGCTTTTATTCACGCCAAAATATTAAGACGCCCGTTAAGATCGCGGTGTTTACGTTGGTTGTGACGCAGTTAATGAATGTGGTTTTTGTGTTCGGTTTAGATTTTAAGCACGCAGGTTTAGCTTTGTCGATTGGTTTGGGCGCATGCATCAATGCAGGCTTATTATTTTACAATTTGCGTAAAGCGAAGCTGTATCAACCACAAAAAGGTTGGTTGTTCTTTATGTTKWWRYYSSYRCTSRYTGYTACCATTATGGCTGCTGCCGTGCATTATGTCGCTGGAGATGATGCTAATTGGTTGGGCTATGCATTGTTAGAGAAAGTGATGAGGCTTATCGGCTTGTTGTTATTAGGCGTTGGTGTATATTTCACAGCGCTTTGGTTAATGGGTATTCGTGTAAAAGATTTTATGCGCCGTACGGAAATTTGAATGAGCGATTAATAATGCAAATTTATAGACACGTCCCTTCATCTAAACATTCGCGAATACCTAGCGGTTTGTCACGTGCATTGGCTATTGGCAATTTTGATGGCCTGCACTTAGGCCACCAAGCCTTACTAGCTAAAACCATTGATATTGCCAAAGGACAACAAATTAGGCCTGCGGTCATGACGTTTGAGCCGCATCCACGTGAGTTCTTTATGCCGCAAAATGCGCCAGCACGTCTTTCTTCATTGCGAGAGAAGCTAGAGTATTTTAAAGAAGCCGGTGTGGAAGATGTTTTTGTCTTGCGCTTTAATCAAACGTTTTCTACCATCACAGCACAAGATTTTATGCATAAAGTGCTAAGAGATTCGCTAAAGGCAAACACCATTTTAGTTGGTGGCGACTTTTGTTTTGGCGCTAAACGAAAAGGGACGGTACAAGACTTAATTGCAGCTGGTTTTGAATTGATTGACTTCCCTGAGGTGCAAGTGGGTGGTGCTCGCGTTTCGAGTACTTTAGTCAGAAATGCGCTTGCCGTTGGTGACCTGATGCAGGCGGAACGCTTGTTGGGGCGTCCTTACAGCATTAGCGGCAAGGTGGTGCATGGTGCCAAGCGTGGTAGGCAATTGGGCTACCCTACGGCAAATGTGCATATGCGACATGAACGCCCTGCCTTTGCAGGGGTTTATGCGGTAAAATTAGGCGGGCGTAATGGTGTGGCAAATTTAGGGGTAAGACCAACAATAGGCGGTATCCCTAAATTAATGCTGGAAGTGTATGTGTTTGATTTTGATGGTGATTTGTATGATCAGCATGTGCATGTGCAGTTTTTCCACAAAATACGTGACGAAATAAAATTTGATGGCTTAGATGCACTCAAAGCACAAATTGCGCTAGATGTAGAAAAGGCGCAAGACTTTTTTAAAACACATTCAGTAAATATAGATTAGAAAATAAGCATGACCGACAGTAATAACGAAAAGTACAAACTTAACCTGCCAAGTACGCCTTTCCCAATGCGCGGTAATTTAGCGAAGCGTGAGCCTGAGTGGCTGAAAACTTGGCAAGACAAAAAGCTTTATCAGAAAATTCGAGAAGCACGAAAAGGCGCAAAGAAATTTATTCTGCATGATGGTCCGCCGTATGCTAATGGTGATATTCATATTGGCCATGCCGTTAATAAAATCTTAAAAGACATTATTGTTAAATCTAAAACCATGAGTGGTTTTGATGCGCCATATGTGCCGGGCTGGGATTGCCACGGTTTGCCAATTGAATTAGTGGTTGA
>NVTX01000022.1 GCA_002401735.1 Methylophilaceae bacterium
GTTAATCCTGATGTCGATGCTAAAACACATCCATACATCTCAACCGGCTTAAAAAACAATAAGTTTGGCGTGGCATCTGAGGAGGCGATTGATGTTTACAAAACAGCTAACGCCATGCCCAATATTGCTATCCATGGTGTTGATTGCCATATTGGTTCTCAAATTACAGAAATTGCACCATTTATCGATGCGTTAGACCGTGTTTTAAAGTTGGTTGACCAACTAGAAGCGGAAGACATTCATATCTCGCATATTGATGTTGGTGGCGGCATCGGCATTACTTATGATGATGAAACACCACCAGCGTTTACGCAATACACACAAGCCATTCTAGAAAAACTCAATCAAAAGCAAGTGAAACTACTGTTTGAACCAGGCCGCGCACTGGTTGGCAATGCCGGCGTGCTATTAACCAAAGTCGAGTATATTAAACCAACGGAAAGCAAAAACTTTGCGATTGTCGATGCGGCAATGAACGACTTAATGCGCCCAGCTTTGTACGATGCCTACCATGATATTGTTGCAGCAAAACCACGCGCTGGTGAAACAACGGTTTATGAAATTGTTGGCCCCGTATGTGAAACAGGTGACTTTTTAGGTCACGATCGCGCTTTAAACCTACAAGAGAACGACTTGTTAGTGATTAAATCTGCCGGCGCTTACGCCATGAGTATGGCTAGCAACTACAACACGCGGGCCAGAGCCGCAGAGATCATGATTGATCATGACAAAACGCATGTCGTGAGATCTCGCGAACAAATCAGCGATCTTTTTGCACTTGAAAGAACAATTCCATAGGTGTTAACTATTGAATAATAGTTGCAGAATTGCCCACATACAGTTAAATTATCAATTAAGAGGTTTACTCTTAACTACTTTATATAATTAGAAAGCTCAGGGAGATTTACATGAATAAGTTTTTACTTGCTTTAATGACAGCATTATTTTTAGTTGGTTGTGCAACAGCGAGTGGTCCATTACCTGAAATTGCGCCATATGATGCACCAGAATACGAGCCATTGCCAGCGATGGTTCCTGCATCATAAGTTAAAGTATCTGTGCTAAAAAAGCGAAGCTAGGCTTCGCTTTTTTATATGTAAATCTAACTAACAAAACTAATCAAAAACAACCGTCTTATTAGCATACGTTAAAACGCGGTTATCGATATGCCAACGCACTGCCCGCGACAATACGACGCGTTCTAGGTCTCGGCCTTTTTGCAACAAGTCTTCAACTTGATCTCGGTGAGAGATTCTTGCAATGTCCTGCTCAATAATCGGGCCTTCATCCAGCACTTCCGTCACATAGTGTGCCGTTGCGCCAATTAATTTAACACCGCGTTCAAATGCGCGATGGTATGGTTTAGCACCAATAAATGCTGGTAAGAATGAATGATGGATATTGATGATGCGCTTTGGGTAACTTGCCACAAAATTGGATGACAATATCTGCATATAACGCGCCAACACAATCAAATCAATTTGATAGTCATCAAACAACTTAAATTGTGCAGCTTCTGCTTCGGCCTTTTTCTCTTTCTTAACAGGAATATGATGGAAATCTATCCCGTAAAATTTGGCTAAGACTTCCGCATCAAGGTGATTGCTAATAATAAGTGGTATCTCACAAGCCAGCTCATCATTTTTATGACGATGTAATAAATCCACTAAACAGTGGTCATATTGCGACACCATGAGCGCCAATCGTGGCTTATGTGATGAGAATTTAAGCTGCCACTGCATACTAAATTGCGTAGCGATTGCTTGAAAATGTTGCCCAAAAGAAGCCTCATCTAAATTGAATTCATCTAAATCCCACTCCACCCGCATCAAAAATAAATTATTTTCTGCATCTTGATGCTGGTCTGCGTGTAAAATATTCGCATTGTGCTGATGCAGGAAGTTTGCAATCGTGGCAACGATGCCTTTTGTGTCGGGACAAGTAATGAGTAATGTAGCGGTATTTTTCATGCGAATTGATATGTTTTGAAAATTGATGGCATTATACCCGAAGCAATAAAGTGGCGATAAGCCAGTTCTTAATTTAACGATAGTATTAATGATGACGCAAACAGAAAAAAATACGCAGCCTGATATTGTTCTTGCTAACCCTCGTGGGTTTTGCGCCGGTGTAGACCGCGCAATTATTATCGTGGAACAAGCATTAGAAAAATTTGGCGCGCCCATATATGTACGGAATGAAGTAGTTCACAATAAGTTTGTTGTAGATGAATTGCGTGAAAAAGGGGCTATTTTCATACATGATTTAGAAAAGGTTCCCAAGGGCAGCACTGTCATTTTTAGTGCTCATGGCGTGTCTAAAGCAATCCGTGCAGAAGCGGATGCAAGAGGGTTAACTGCATTTGATGCAACCTGCCCTTTAGTCACTAAGGTGCATATAGAAGTGGCTAAGATGCGCAAAGATGATATGGAAATTGTCATGATCGGACACAAAGGACACCCTGAAGTGGAAGGCACAATGGGCCAATGCAAAGACGGCATGTATTTGGTAGAGACGCCAGAGGATGTGGCAAAGCTAGAGGTTAAAGATGTCAACAAGCTTGCTTATGTGACGCAAACAACACTGTCTATGGATGATGCAGCACAAGTGATTCAAGCCCTTAAGCATACATTCCCCGCTATTCAAGGGCCAAAAAGTGACGATATATGCTATGCCACTCAGAACCGCCAAGATGCAGTGAAAATTATGGCGAAAGATTGCGACTTGGTCATTATTGTTGGCTCACCCAATAGCTCAAACTCCAATCGCTTACGTGAAGTGGCAGAGAACCAAGGCGTAGAAGCCTACATGGTAGATAACGCCAGTTTTTTGAAGTCAGAGTGGTTAACCAACAAACAAAAAATCGGCGTTTCAGCTGGTGCATCAGCACCTGAAGTGTTGGTCAAAGAAGTGATTGCTACATTAAAAGAGTTGGGCGCTAAGAACGTAGAAGAATTACAAGGTGTAATTGAAAGTGTTGTGTTTAAATTGCCTAAAAACTTAACGGCTGCCATGAAAAAATAATATGCATATCGACGCTAATTCCAGTTGGTATAAGGCTTGATTCTGTTTCTCTCGTGATGAAGAAATTTAAAACACCTGTTTCTGCACTTATTCTTATTCACACCGCTGATTTGCAAGTGCTTATTATGGAACGCGCAGATAAAGCAGGATTCTGGCAATCGGTTACTGGTAGCATCGAAGGTGACGAAACACCCTATCAAGCCGCCATTAGAGAAACAAAAGAAGAAACAGGTTTAGATGCGCTAGCATTTGACTTCCAAAACTGGGATGCAAGCAACACGTACGAAATCTACCCGCATTGGCGATACCGTTATGCTGACGGCGTCACAGAAAATACTGAACATTTATTTGGGCTCACATTGCCAACTAAACGTGCCATTAAACTAGCACCTAGTGAACATGTGCGTTACGAATGGGTGGATTGGCGTGAAGCAGCGCAACGTGTGTTTTCCTGGACCAATGTTGACGCACTAAAAAGATTAGGCGAAAAACACGAAATGACGCTATAGCCATTTCCATTATCAATAACAACGTTATAAAATCAACCTTTCTAGAAATTAAGCGTCAAACACATTATGCAAGCACAAGCTGTCCCCATTAAATTTGAGAAATTCCAATCCGCCAAAGACGATGATTGTCAGGCGCGCATTTTGGCTGCACGTAAAAAGCTAGGTAAGCGTTTAGTTATTTTAGGCCATCACTACCAACATGAAAGCGTTTATCGTCATGCTGATTTTGCTGGCGACTCTCTTAAACTGTCTAAATATTGTGAAAACTTAGATGCTGAATTTATCGTTTTCTTAGGTGTACATTTTATGGCAGAAGTCGCTGATATTCTAAGCCGCCCTGAGCAAACCGTCATATTGCCTGACCTTGCTGCCGGCTGCTCAATGGCCGACATGGCGAACCTAGCCAAAGTAGAGCGTAGCTACCGTGAACTGAACAAAGTACTTAACTTTGATGAAGAAATCACACCAGTCACTTACATTAACTCAGCGGCAGACTTAAAAGCTTTTTGTGGYGAGCATGGCGGTATTGTTTGCACCAGCACGAATGCACCTAAAATCTTAGACTGGAGCTTTAAACAACGTGAGAAAGTACTATTCTTCCCTGACCAAAATTTAGGGCGCTGGAGTGGCCATAAAATGGGAATTTCTTTAGACGAAATGCCTATTTGGGATCCTGACCAACCACAAGGTGGTCTCACTATTGAACAAATTAAAAATGCCAAAATTTTATTGTGGAAAGGACACTGTGCAGTCCATCAAATGTTTCGCCTACAAAACATTGAAGACTTTAGAAAACTGCACCCTGATGGCAAGGTAATCTCTCATCCTGAAGCGCCATTTGAAGTATGTTTAAACTCTGACTTTGTTGGCTCGACTGARTATATTTTGAAAACAGTGACTGAAGCAGAACCCAAYACCAAATGGTTAGTGGGTACYGAGTTAAATYTAGTRACTCGCTTAGCGGAGCAAATGAAAYCAGAAGGCAAACATGTACAGTTCATGAGTCATGTYGTCTGCGAATGCTCAACCATGGCTCGCATTGACCCACAGCATTTGGCTTGGTGTTTAGAGAATCTAGTGGATGGCAATATTGTTAATCAAATTACCGTACCGGCGGATGAGGCGGTATCAGCTAAATTAACCCTAGACCGCATGTTAGCCGCATCGTAGCATGACAGCAAGCTGCGCCCTGTGCGAACCAAGCCCCCTTCTTACTTTATGGCAAGATGACTTTTGTCGCGTCGTGTTACTTAATGATGTGGACTACCCCGCTTATTGCCGAGTAGAGCTAAAAGAACACGTGAAAGAAATGACCGATTTAGCACCTATTGACCGTGCCCGCATGATGAAGGTGGTCTTTGCCGTTGAGTCCGCCATGCGCGAGATTATCCAACCAGATAAAATTAACCTAGCAAGTTTGGGCAACAAAACACCACACGTTCACTGGCACATTGTGCCACGTTTTGACGGCGACAAACACTTCCCTAATAGTCATTGGGGAGAAGCAACACAAAGTGGGAAACAACCAGAATTTTCATTATCTGTATTAGCAGCACTTAAAACAAAAATAGCAGAGTTAATTCCCTGCGCCTTAAGCAGCTAAGCTACTCGACTAGCAAACGCTTCACGACCTTGTCGTGCATTAAATGGCTCTCAATGATTTCATCAACATCTTCATTGTCGATAAAGGTATACCAAACCGCCTCAGGATAAACAACCATCAAAGGTCCTTCAGCACAGCGGTCAAAGCAACCCGCACGATTAATACGCACTTTGCCCTCACCTCTTAATCCCAGCTTTTTCACTTGTGCTTTCATATAATCAAAAGCTGCCTCAGCACCTTTGTCTTGGCAACAAGCTTCGCCATTAGGTCGCTGATTTAAGCAAAAAAATACGTGATGTTTGAAGTGATTATTCATTTCTAATTATGATTCATTCGTCAGTTGGTAACCAGTGCTTTAGTAGCTAACGTGTGGAGAATGCATCTTCTTGGGTAAACGTCCACGTCCGCGTAATATCCAAAATGTCAGTGGTCTTTCTCATGACTTTCGAAAACTTAGCATATGGCGCCGCTAACTTCACGATATTAATGGCAGCATCATCGAGCACTTTAGACCCCGAGCTTTTATCTATCACCACTTTTTCCACTGAACCATCCGCGCGAATAGAGACCGTCAACTGTAATTTCCCATATATTTTCTGATTTCTTGCCGCAGCTGGATARTTCTGATTGCCTATCCGCTCAACTTTTTGTCGCCAAGCCTCTAAATAGAATGCATCATCAGCCGCTTTTGCACGAGAACCTAAAAAACGACGTTTAGGACGCTTTTGATACTCCTCTTGTCGTTTAGAAATTTGTGCTTCTAATCGGTCGATCGCTAAACTCGCTGCTAGCAAGGCTTCACGATTAAACGTTTTGGATACGGTTTTTGCTTTGCCCGTTTCAGGTTCAATTGAAGTTTTATGCTGCACCTGCTTAGAGTCAACTTTATTACTTGATTTAAGCTGCGTATATAGCTCCTGCGCTTTCTTTTCTAACTCAGCAACATGTTTTTTCTCTCGCGCTTCTTTTGCTTGCAACTTTGCCGATTTAGCAGCTGCTTTTATATGCTTATTTTGTTGTAATTTTACGTCTGTCGCTTTTGTATTCTTGGTCGGCAGCATCGTTTTCATTTGCCGATCTAAATCCGTATTGCCACCACGATCTAAGTTGGCTTGGGCGATAACATCCGCTTTTTTAGGAGCATCCTTGGTTTTAGCATTCACCAACACGACTTCCAGTGAAGGCAAATGCTCAGCCATTTTTTTAAGTTCAGGTTCAAACTTAACCGCTAAAAAGACCGCATGTGCTGAGACTGATAGCCAGATGGCTATCGTCATAGGGGTAAGACTTTTAAAAAGAGGAAGGAAGTTTCGCACGACACTCACGCCAAAGCATTAAGAATTTTTTGATGAATTCCACCAAAACCACCATTACTCATGACCAATATAGTGTCACCAGGTTGTGCTGCTTTTGCTATCGCTACGACGATTTGCTCCAAATTCATAAATACCTGTGATTTTCCTTCTATTGGCTGCATGGCTTGCGCAATATCCCAACCCAAGTTTTCTCCATAACAAAACACCATATCCGCATCGGCCAAACTCTCCGGCAATGCCGCCTTCATGATGCCCAGCTTCATCGTATTAGAACGTGGCTCTAATACAGCTAAGATGCGCGCCTGACCTACTTTAGCACGTAACCCAGCCACCGTTGTCGCAATCGCCGTAGGGTGATGTGCAAAATCATCATAAACACTAATGTTGTTGACGACACCACGTAACTCCATCCGCCGCTTCACATTTTTAAACGCGTTTAATGCAGCAATGCTTTGTTCCACAGGCACTCCGACATGACGTGCCGCCGCAATACTGGCTAATGCATTCATCTGGTTATGGCTACCGATAATATCCCATTCAAGTCGCCCTTGTAGTTCTGAACCCAACATAACATCAAAACTACCATCGCCTTGCGCGTTTGCAACATGCCACTTGTCCTGACTACCAAAAGTTTCAACTGGCGTCCAGCAACCTTGATCAATCACGCGCTGCAAACTAGCTTCTTCAGCATTCGTGATCACTAAACCATTTTGTGGAATCGTACGGACTAAATGGTGAAATTGTTTTTCGATTGCTGGCAAGTTCTCAAAAATATCAGCATGATCAAACTCTAAATTATTCAGGACGACAGTACGCGGATGGTAATGCACAAACTTAGAACGCTTATCGAAAAAGGCCGTGTCATATTCATCCGCTTCTATCACGAAGAATGGAGAGATGCTGTTAGCATCTTGCTTCGGCTTACCTGGCAATCGCGCTGAAACAGAAAAATTTTCTGGCACCCCGCCGATTAAAAACCCTGGCGCTAAGCCAGCATATTCCAATATCCAAGCCAACATAGATGCGGTAGTCGTTTTACCATGTGTGCCTGCCACTGCTAGCACCCACTTTCCTTGTAGCACATTTTCAGCCAGCCATTGAGGTCCTGATATATAGGGCAACCCTTGATTCAATATTACTTCCATCAAGGGATTGCCACGACTCACCGCATTACCAATAATATAAATATCTGGATTTAATTTAGTTTGTTCAACCGTGTATCCATTAATGAGGGTAATGCCTTGCGCTTCTAGTTGCGTACTCATTGGTGGATAAACATTAGCATCGCACCCTGTCACTTTAAAACCTGATTGTTTTGCAAGTGCGGCGATACCACCCATAAATGTGCCGCAGATACCTAAAATATGAATATGCATATTAGTATTTATTTCTATATTTTCTTAGTTAATTGCAAAATTTAGCAACGTAACACTGGTCATCTCGACGCTGCATTTTCTACCTGACATTGTTAATCGTGCACATGTCTATATTTTACTAAAAATATTAAAGTTCAAGGCCAATTTGTCGTTAAATTTAAATACATGACGTCAAAAAACTAATGAAAGCGTATTTCATCATAATAAGCCAAAGTAGGTCTTAAGAGACAGGTTTAATATGATTAAAATAAAGAAGATATTGAAATGAATCAACCAACCATTCCAACGACAGAAGTCAATACTGACGAGGTTTTTTTAGGCCGCCACCCAATATTAAACGGCAAACAAAAAACCATTGGCTACGAGCTGCTATTCCGCTCAAAAGGCCATGATAGCAATACCAGCTTAGATGATCTTTCTGCCACTTCAGGGGTCATTGTTAATTTACTCACGCAATTTGGCATCGATCAGATTCTTGATGACAAGTTAGGCTTTTTAAATATTGCCGCCAGCTCACTCATGAGCGACACCATAGAATTACTCCCGCCAGATCGCATCGTGTTAGAGATATTAGAAGATGTCCCGATTAATGCGCAGATTATCACAAGGTGTAAAGCGTTAAAAGATTTAGGCTTCAAACTCGCCATTGTTGATTATGCCAACCGCCCTGAACATATCGTATTATTACCCTATGTCGACTATGTAAAAATCGATTTGTCCATCACGGACACTGCAAAAGTACCAGCGTTAATCACGCTCATACAAAAAAATACCACCGCAAAAATTATTGCCGATAAAGTGGAAGAAGAAGCATTATTTTCAGAGTGCAAAGCACTGGGTTTCGATGCATACCAAGGCTACTTTTTTGCAAAACCAACCATTATAAAAGGCGAACAACCACAGCCAGACCACATGTGTTTAATGCGGATGATTGGCATGCTATTGGGTGATGCAGATTTAKCTGAGCTTGAAGAGCTATTCAAAAACAGCCCAGGCCTCACCCTCGGATTACTAAAGCTTGTCAATTCAGTTGGTGTTAACGGTAGCCGAGAGCCTGTTGAGTCTATCCGTCAAGCCATTGTCATGCTTGGCCAAAAACAAATGATGCGGTGGGTGCAGCTACTCTTATATGCATCACCGAACAACCCTGCTGGCGATGCCATTATGTTGCAAGTTGCTAGCCGCGCCAGATTAATGGAACTAATGGCTGAAAAAGTAGACAGTTATCAAGATCATTTCAGCGACCAAGCCTTTATGGTGGGCATGCTTTCGCTCGCAGACACTGTCATACAAGCACCGATTGAAGAGATACTGAATGAAATTGGACTATCTGATAGCCTCAGAAATGCCATTCTTAATCAGACGGGCACACATGGGCAACTATTAAAACTAGCCAAAGACATGGAGTATGGCAACTTTGATGCAACGCAATATGAAATTAAAGAGCTAGATATTTCACCAGCAGATTTAATGGGCATCCAAGTTGAGTGTATGGAGTGGACCACGCAACTTGGTAAACAAGCAAGTTAACTATATTTTCTTAGCTCAAGTTAGGTGCTAACCAGCGTTCTAGATATTCTTTTGGCAACCCTCTGCGTTTTGCCATGTCTTCTAGTTGATCAGTCCCTATTTTATCCACACTAAAATACTTACTCTCTGGATGGGCGAAATAAAAACCACTGACGGCGGCAGCCGGCAGCATGGCAAAGCTCTCTGTCAATTGCATATCAATTTCATCACATTGCAGCAACTTAAACACGTCTGCTTTTACCGTATGGTCTGGGCAAGCTGGATAGCCTGGTGCCGGACGTATCCCTTTGTAGCTTTCTTTAATCAGGGCGTTCGTATCCAATTTTTCATCGTTGGCATAACCCCACAAATCCGTCCTAATGCGTTCATGCATATATTCCGCAAATGCTTCTGCTAGTCGGTCAGCCAGCGATTGAAACATAATGCCGCTGTAATCATCATTCGCATCTGCAAACCGTTTTGCTGTTTTTTCCGTCCCTAAACCACCCGTTACGGCAAACAAGCCAATATAGTCGGCTACTTCACCTTTTGGTGCAATAAAATCAGCTAAACACTGATTTGGCCTTGGCACGCCATTAATGACAGGCTTCTGTGTCTGCTGTCGCATCCCGTAATAGATAAAAGCAATCTCGCTACGGCTTTCATCCGTATAAATTTCAATATCATCTTCATTGACTGTGTTTGCTGGCATCAATGCAATCACACCATTGGCAGTAAGCCAGCGGCCATCGATTAACTTCTTAAGCATATCTTGCGCCTCTGCAAATACTTTAGTCGCGGCRTCCCCGACGACYTTGTCTTTCAGAATGGCTGGATAAGCACCGGCTAAGTCCCAAGTCTGGAAGAATGGGCCCCAATCGATATATTTCGCAATTAAGCTTAAATCAATATTTTTAAATACACGACGACCAATAAACTTAGGCTTGACTGGCGTCTTGTCTCCAGAAAAGCTCAGCTTTACTTTATTCGCCCTTGCTTTTGCAATCGTCAGCATAGGCACGCCTTTTTTGTTCGCATGTTGCAACCGTGCTTTTTCGTAATCCGCCTGAATTTCAGCCAAGTAAGCCCCACGTGTTTCTTCCGTGAGYAAGTTTTGCATCACAGTGACMGAACGTGAGGCGTCTGGTACGTAGACAACAGGGCCTTCATAGTGCGGTGCAATTTTAACGGCTGTATGCGCACGCGATGTGGTGGCACCACCAATCAACAATGGTGTTTTAAGGGCACTAAAGTGTTCGTCACGCTGCATTTCCTTAGCGATGTACGTCATTTCTTCTAATGACGGTGTAATTAGCCCACTTAAGCCAATAATGTCGGCATTTTCCGCTTTCGCCATCGCCAGAATCTCAGAGGCAGGCACCATCACACCCATATTCACCACTTCAAAGTTATTACACTGCAACACAACGCTCACAATGTTCTTACCGATGTCATGGACATCGCCTTTTACGGTTGCAATCACCACTTTACCCTTGGCTTTGGCCACTAGACCGGTACGGGCTTCTTCCTCCGCTTTTTCAGCCTCAATAAAAGGAATCAGATGCGCAACGGCAGATTTCATCACGCGCGCAGACTTTACTACTTGCGGTAAAAACATTTTGCCTTGACCAAACAAATCCCCCACCACATTCATCCCGTCCATTAGCGGACCTTCAATCACATGGATAGGTCGTCCACCACTGGCTTCAGCGGCTGCACGTGCTTCTTCTGTATCGGCTACGATAAATTCAGTAATCCCATGCACCATTGCATGGCTTAAGCGTTTTGCGACAGGCACAGGATCCTCTTCTGTACCGCGCCACTCTAATACCGTGCTTTCTTTTTTATCACTCGCTACCAATGTGCCAGCAATTTCAATCATGCGCTCTGTGGCATCATCCCGACGGTTTAGTACTACATCTTCAACACACTCACGAAGTTCTGGTGCCAAATCATCATAGACACCCATCATGCCTGCATTGACTATACCCATCGTCATGCCAGCTTTAATCGCATGGTAAAGGAACACTGTGTGGATGGCTTCTCTTGCCGGATTATTGCCGCGGAAACTAAAACTCACATTAGATACGCCACCAGAAATTTTGGCATGCGGTAAGTTTTGTTTAATCCAACGCGTGGCTTCAATAAAGTCCACCGCGTAATTATTGTGTTCATCAATGCCGGTCGCAATGGCAAAAATATTAGGGTCAAAAATAATATCTTCTGGTGGGAARTCCGTACTAACCAGTAAATCATAAGCACGCTTACTGATTTCAGTTTTACGTTCAAAAGTATCGGCTTGGCCTTTTTCATCGAACGCCATCACAATCACTGCAGCACCATAGCGACGACACAGCTTCGCTTGACGTAAAAACTCAGTTTCACCTTCTTTCATTGAAATAGAGTTAACCACTGACTTACCTTGCACACACTTAAGGCCAGCTTCAATCACACTCCACTTAGAAGAATCGAGCATAATCGGCACGCGCGCAATATCAGGCTCTGAAGCCACAAGGTTGAGAAAATGCGTCATTGCGTGGACGGAATCCAGCATGCCCTCGTCCATATTAATATCGATGATTTGCGCACCATTTTCTACTTGTTGGCGTGCGACACTAAGTGCTTCCTCATATTGCTCGTTAATAATTAAACGTGCGAATGCTTTAGAGCCAGTCACGTTGGTGCGCTCACCGACATTCACGTATAGCGAATCTTCATCAATCACAAATGGCTCTAAGCCCGCCAACTTAGTCACGGGTGCTAGCACGGGTATTTCACGCGGCGGACAATCTTTAATCTCGTTGTAAATCGCACTAATATGTGAGGGCGTAGTACCACAACAGCCACCGGCAATATTGATAAAACCACTATCAGCAAACTCTCGTACCAAACTAGAAGTCACTTCTGGGGTTTCATCAAATCCTGTATCACTCATGGGGTTAGGCAAACCTGCATTGGGGTAAATACAAATAAAAGTATCGGCGATTTTAGAAAGCTCTTCAGCGTATGGACGCATCAGTGCTGCCCCTAATGCGCAGTTCAGCCCAATTGTAAGCGGTTGTGCATGACGTACAGAATTCCAGAATGCGGTAACCGTTTGCCCAGACAAGATACGGCCAGAAGCATCGGTTACCGTACCAGAAATCATCAATGGTAATTTATAGCCAACTTCTTCAAAAAAGGTGTCAATCGCAAACAAGGCCGCTTTACAATTCAATGTATCAAAAATGGTTTCTACCATTAAGATGTCAGCACCACCTTCAACCAATGCGCGCGTTTGTTCCAAGTAAGTGGTGACTAACTGGTCAAAAGTTACATTACGCGCGGCAGGATCATTCACATCGGGTGAGATACTCGCCGTTTTTGGGGTTGGGCCTAAAGTCCCAGCAACAAACCGCGGTTTGTCAGATGTACTATATTTTTGACAAGCCGCTTTCGCTAATTTGGCTGCTTCCACATTCATTTCATACACCAACTCAGCCATGTGGTAATCATCTTGCGCAACCGTCGTCGCACCAAATGTGTTTGTTTCAACAATGTCTGCACCAGCTTCAAGGTACTTTTCGTGAATTTCTTGAATCACATGCGGCTGTGTTAATACCAGCAACTCATTGTTGCCTTTAACGAACAACTCACGCTCACCCGCCGGCGCACTAAAATCTTTAAAGCGCTCGCCACGATAATCCGCCTCCGTCAGCTTATATTGCTGAATCATCGTGCCCATCGCACCATCCAATATAAGGATGCGCTCTTTAAGTATTGTGCGCAGTTGCGCTTCTATCGGGGATATATCGTGCTGGCTCATAAAGGATACTATACTGAATAATCCATCATTTTATCACGCAACCCCGCCACCTTTAACGCTCACTCCGCCTATATTGCACAGCTTCGGCAATATGGCTAGATTTCACGTCTGTTTCCCCCGCAATATCGGCAATCGTACGGGCTACTTTTAAAATACGGTGATACGCCCTGGCAGATAAATTTAAACGAGTAATCGCTGTTTTAAGCAGCGCAAGACCCGCTTCATCAGGCTGGCAATAAGTTTCAATCTCTTTGGTGCCTAGTGCGAAATTAGCTTTACCTTGACGTTGCATTTGCGCYGCACGCGCATTTTCCACCCGCGCCCGTATCGATAAACTATTTTCTGAGACACTGTGCCCCGTCAGCTCCTCTTCTTTTAATGCGGGTACTTCTATGTGCATATCAATACGATCTAGCAATGGCCCTGAAATTTTAGCTTTATAACGTGTGATGTTATCTGGCGTACAACGGCATTTGTTGTTGAAATGACCCAAATAACCACATGGACACGGGTTCATGGCAGCAATTAACTGAAATCGTGCAGGAAAATCCGCCTGCCGCGCTGCACGAGAGATGGTGATATGCCCGCTCTCCAACGGTTCACGTAGCACTTCTAACACTTTGCGATCAAACTCAGGCAGCTCATCCAAGAACAACACACCATGGTGCGCAAGAGAGATTTCTCCCGGACGTGGGACACTCCCGCCACCCACTAGGGCAACACCAGAAGCCGTATGATGTGGTGCGCGAAAATTTCTACGCTTCCAATTGGCAATCTTATAACCGCCATTTAGTGATTGTATTGCCGCACTCTCCAATGCTTCCATCTCAGTCATACTAGGCAAGATGCCTGCAAAACGTGATGCCAACATGCTTTTACCAGTTCCCGGCGGGCCACTCATCAATAAGCTATGTCCACCTGCAGCCGCAATTTCTAACGCACGTTTCGCTTGGCTTTGGCCTTTCACTTCATCAAAATCAGGGTAGGCAATTTTCTGTTCTTCCGCCTCACTTTGGTACGGTTCCAATGCCTTGTGTTTGGTTAGATGTGCACATACTTCTAGTAGCGTATTGGCTGGATAAATTGTTGCATCCTGCACCAAACTTGCTTCTTCTGCACTCTGCTTAGGTAAAATAAAAGCACGCTGCTGATTGGTATGGTGCACCATATGATAGGTCATCGCTAAAGCACCACGAATAGGCCGCAATTCACCAGTCAGCGCTAATTCTCCAGCAATTTCATAACGATCGAGTGCATCTTTCGGGATTTGGCCACTAGCAGCCAATATGCCTAATGCAATTGGCAGGTCATATCGACCGCTTTCTTTTGGTAGATCGGCAGGGGCAAGATTGACGGTGATTCGCCTTGCGGGAAATTCGAATTGCGATGTTTGAATGGCCGCGCGCACACGATCTTTGCTTTCTTTTACTTCGGCTTCTGGCAAGCCTACAATTGTGAAGGAAGGAAGCCCGTTCGCTAGGTGTACTTCGACGACGACTTCAGGAGCATCCATACCACTTAAGGCACGGCTATACAGAACAGCCAAGTTCATTGTTATTCTTTCATTATTATTTATCTTTTAACGATGATTCTAACTCAGCTAGCCTTTCTTCACATAACGTTAATTTTTCACGTGTATTGCGTAACACTTCCGTTTGCACATCAAATTCTTCGCGAGAAACAAGCTCCATTTTGGTGAATGCGCCCTGAATTAGTGCATGAATGTTTTTTTCCGCATCACCTAATGGTGAGCTTGCCATTACCTCTTTGATTTTAATAGATAAATCATTGATTACTTGCATGTTTAACATATTGGCTTCCAGTCTGTTTTAGTGCATTTTAACAGTTTTTTAGTGCATTTATCAATTCACTAGCTTGCTATATTTTTTCTATCCAATTGTTTATTATGGTTTTTTTAATTGGCACACCGCTTGCTTGGTTAGCCTCTGTACTATTAAATATTTTGCAATAAATTTTATAAATAAAGATTAAGGGGAATTTGATGCGTAAATCACTATTATCCATTGCTGTGTTAGGTGCTTTAGCAATACCAACGATGTCTCAAGCTGAGGAGGCAACATCACCACATAGCGTTTCTTATAACGTTGGCCTATACAGCGAATACATGTTCCGTGGATTAGCTCAAACTGGGGAAGAGTTAGCACTGCAAGGTGGCGTAGATTATGGTCATGAAAGTGGTTTCTACATTGGTGCTTGGGCTTCAAACATCAGTTGGTTAGAAGATGACGGCCTATATGAGAGTTCCAGTCTTGAGCTAGATATATATGGTGGTTTTGCCAGTGAGTTTGGTGATTCTGGTATTGGCTACGATGTAGGTTTATTGCAATACATTTATCCAGGTGACAGAGTTAGTGGGTCTGGAACAAATGACGCAGAGACAACTGAGCTTTATGCAGCATTAAGCTACGGCTGGGTTTCTGGGAAAATTTCATATGGCTTAACTGATATCTTTGGTTTTAAAGATTCAGACGGAAGTGTTTATTATGAATTAGGTGCGGACATTCCTTTTGGAGAATCTGGTATCACTGGAAGTGTACATGTTGGACGTCAAACATTTGCAGGCTCAGCTAATGACTCACTAGACTATACAGACTGGAAAATTGGTCTTGCTAAAGCTTGGGACAATGGTATTGAATTAGGTGCTTTTTACTCTGATACAAATACAAGTAAAGGTGATAGCTCTGCTGCTGGCTACGTAGATGGCTCTGGCACTTACTTAGGCGATGGTGCATTTGTTGCTTACGTATCGAAATCATTCTAAAAAATAACCGTTTTGGTGAAATGGCCTCTTTGCCATTTCACGCTTAACAAATTTTCACAGTAAGGGGAGGGTAATAATGAAATTTATATCCGCAATAATCAAGCCTTTCAAGCTTGATGAAGTCCGTGAAGCATTGTCCGCTATTGGCGTTCAAGGCATCACAGTTACTGAAGTAAAAGGATTCGGTCGCCAAAAAGGTCATACAGAACTTTACCGCGGTGCAGAATATGTTGTTGATTTCTTGCCTAAAGTTAAAATTGAAATCGCGATTGCCGATGATATTTTAGATCAAGTAGTCGATGCAATTGAAAAAGCGGCTGCTACCGGCAAAATCGGTGACGGCAAAGTTTTTGTCTTTAACTTAGAGCAAGTTTACCGTATTCGTACTGGTGAAACTGGCGCTGAAGCGCTATAAAGGGGGGTAATCAAATGAAGAAATTATTATCAATGTTATCACTCGTTGCCTTTATGGGTGCGGGTGCAATGGCAACAAGTAGCTTTAGCTATGCTGATGAAATGACTGACGCTGCTGAAGCAACAATGGAAGTGGCTACTGAAGTCGCAATGGAAGAGGTAGCACCAGTTGAGGCTGCTGTCGAAGCAGCTCCAGTAGCAGTGGAAGAGGAAGCAACACTTAGCGCAGGTGATACAGGCTTTATGATTATCGCTACCGTGTTAGTGATTCTGATGACGATACCTGGCTTAGCATTGTTCTATAGTGGCCTTGTGCGCGCTAAGAATATGCTGTCTGTCTTAATGCAAGTCTTTGTCGTATTTGCCATGGTTTCGGTCATATGGGCAGCTTATGGCTACAGTTTGGCATTTACAGAAGGCAATGCGTTCTTTGGTGATTTTAGCAAAGCATTTTTAGCTGGGATTACGGCAGATTCACTTTCAGGAACCATACCTGAATATGTGTTTGTTAAATTCCAACTAACATTTGCCGCGATTACACCAGCCTTGATTGTTGGTGCTTTTGCAGAACGTATTAAATTCTCAGCGGTATTGTTATTCACAGCACTATGGGTAACACTGGTTTATATCCCAGTTGCACACATGGTTTGGGGTGGTGGCTTCTTAAGCACGATCGGTGATGGCGCAAAAGACTTTGCTGGTGGTACTGTTGTCCACATTAATGCAGGTGTTGCAGCTCTCGTTGCTGCGCTCATGCTTGGCAAACGTATTGGTTACGGTAAGGAAGCCATGCCTCCTCACAACTTAGTGATGACAATGGTTGGTGCAGCATTACTATGGGTTGGTTGGTTCGGCTTTAACGTAGGTAGTGAATTAGCTGCTGACGGTGTTGCTGGCTTGGTATTAATCAATACGCAATTAGCAACAGCTGCTGCTGTAATGGGCTGGGTGTTTGCTGAATGGTTGCTCAAAGGTAAACCTAGTATGTTAGGTGCTGCTTCTGGTGCTGTTGCAGGCTTGGTTGCGGTTACACCTGCTTGTGGTTTCATCGGCCCTATGGGCGCTATCATCTTAGGCTTCTTAGCTAGCTTTATTGCACTATGGGGTGTTACTGCCCTGAAATCTAGCCTTGGCTACGATGACAGCTTAGATGTATTTGGTGTTCACGGCTTAGCTGGTATCTTCGGCGCGATGGCAACGGGTGTGTTAATGGCCCCTGGCTTTGGTGGCGTTGGCTACGGTGAAGGTGTATCAATGATGGACCAAGTAACAACGCAAGCAATTGCAGTTGCTGTAACCATCGTATGGTCAGGTGTTCTCAGCTTCGCTATATTCAAAGTTGTTGACGTATTGGTTGGTTTACGTGTTTCTGAAGATTCAGAGCGTGAAGGCCTTGATACGACTGAACATGGTGAACGTGCATACAACTTGTAATGACAACTTGTTATTAAGTAAGCACTAAAAACGGCTCGCTTTGCGGGCCGTTTTTTTATGTCCGCTTTCTATTCTTTATTTTAATTGTTGACAAACATAACTAAATAACTAATTATATAGTTATGAATGAAATTGACAACATACCCAATGAGTGGAAAAACATATCAGGCTTATTTGTCGCGATTGGTGATGAGCAACGGCAGAGAATTCTGTTAAGCTTTGAAAAGAATGAACAATTAAACATTTCACAAATTGTTGCTAGTTCTAAATTAAGCCGCACAGCAGTCACGCACCATCTAAAACTTTTACGTCAATGCAATGCACTACAAA